>NZ_RQSN01000020.1:0-13725 GCF_003957265.1 Actinobaculum sp. 352
CATAATGGTAGACGCCGGTGCGCTTCGCCCCAGCAAGCATGGATTTCCAACCGTCAATCACCAGCGAAGTGCCGCCGGTGGCCTTCGTGATCGTGAAATCCACATGTGGCACTATTGCGCGGGGCCAGGCGGCTTGGTAGCGGGCGTGCACATCCACGCCACGCAGAATCTCACTCATGAAGGGTCTCCTTCTTCGTCGTCGTCGCTGTCGTCGACGGGTATCTCACTATCGTTTCGGGCAGATGGTGCGAACTGGCCCGTGGTTGTGCCTCGGTCAGACTGAGCAACAGCGACCAGAGGCCTGGCTGGCGGTGGTGGCGGTAACTGCAAGTTGATATGCCTCTCCAACTTCGACACGTGGTCTTGCCAGATGCCAACCTGCTGGGACAAGGCAAACTCGTGATCCCGAGCCTCACCCAGCTCGCGGCGCAACCTGGAGAACTTGGCATCCATCTGGTCCAGGCTCTCCCGCAGCCTAGTCGTCCGCGCCTCGGCGTCGCGTACCTGCTCCTGCAGCTCATCCACGGTACGCGCCAACACGGCAAGACTATAGTCAGCGCGAGCGTTACGCCGCTGCACCAACGCCGTAATCCCCGCCGTGGCCACGCCACCGACCATCGCGACCACAGCAACAATCACCGCCGTATCAAACAAAGGAGACGACATCAGATCATCCTTCCTATGACATGGTGACCGGGAAGGCGAGGACCATGAGCTTATTCACGTCAGCGGCCTGAGAGAACGTCACCGTGGACACCTGAGACGACGCACCACCAAACGACACGGCAAGAATTGTTTTCGGATCCACACCAGCTGGTACCAGTTTCATGTTGAAACTGGTTTGCGTGGTCAAGGAGGAGTTGTTTTCCCACCGGGATGTGGCAGGGCCGGAATTGTCTGCGATTAGGACGCGTAGGCCTGCGATGCCGTTGACTTGCGCGTCAGCCATGCCGAACGCCAACACAACCCTGTCATAGGGTCGGGCAGGAAGTCTCGATGTGACCAGTGCAGACTGGTTACCGCCGTACCGCGAGAATGGGGCCGTCGGAATGAATGTGTCGAAGGTGGATTCGACCTCGTTGACGGGGGACAGCGTGTACCTGGAGTTTGACTGTTCACCGGTGGCCCGATAGATGATGCCCCCAATATCGAAATAGGTGGGTCTGTCCGGTGAAATGGGTGCTTCGGCGGCCAGGGCCGTGTCGAGAATGGTGCGTGCCGTGGCGATACTGGCGGCAGGCACGACAACGCCGACGGTGTCCATCAGTGTGGTCAGCGAGCCGAGAATATCGTCCCCCGAATCCGGTAGCAGGCTTCCGGACCAGTGCCTATGAGACATGATGCTCCTTCATGTTTAGAATTACGATGCTGATAGGCGTGTGAGAGAGAGAATTCCCTTGTTCAAAACTAGGTTTCCACTAGACTGTTGGAATGCTTGCAGGGAGACCTTGTCTCCGGCGCTCAGCGTAATAGGCCCTGTAGCGGAAGAAATCCCAGAGCCCACCGAAGGGGCCATAGTGAAAGCAAAAACGTCAGAGATTGTGCCGTTCACAGTTACCCCAACGCCACGACGTCCGGTGCCGTTCTGAGCAAACTGGGTCACACCAGTGGCGAGATAGACTCCGTCATATGGCACAACCAGCGAGTATGTAGCCAGGTCTGCCGTGAACCCATTCTTAAGGTCTCGTGTCACGACGCCCCATTGAAGAGGGACTGTGACCCACGAACCGGGTGGCGTTGTTCGAGAGAAACTTTCAGCTTTCCATGTGCCTATTGGCGGTGCCAGCGACAGGGAGAACTCGTCCCACGGCAGGAAGATGTTATTCTCGGAGGCCGTCAACCCTACGGAGGTCATTTTGACCCATTTTTCGCCACTGTCTGTATAGAACGTTAACTCGGGATCTCCGACAATTCCCTGTTGGAGAGCGATGAAATTAGCACTCTCTTCTTGTACGAGAATCCCGCCAATGTCGCAGAATGTCCCCGGCGGAAACCCGGTCCCACCAGCAGATAGGCGTCCCTCTGCAAAGAACCGGCAAGTCAAGCGAAGCCGCGCATAGTCAGCGTCTCCTGTATAGGCCGGTAGTCTGATCTGGAGGGGTACCCATTCTCCTGGCTCGTAGAATTCAGTTCTACTTCCCGCAGTCGCAGAGTTAAACCATGAGGTTACTTGATTGGAGTACGTTCCGGTAAGTGATGTCTCTATCATGGCTGCAAACTTGTATGAGCAGCGGAGCCATACTGTGATTGTGATAGATGACGAGGTTCCAGGGAATCGCCAATCAGTCCCAGAATCGTATGTTTCGCAGGAAAGCTCGTAGGCGGTGAACCGTGTGGTTACACGCGTAAAGCCCCAACTTGTATTTGGACCATCTGAGATGGAGTGCGTGACCGATCCATTCTGAGCTGCTATATAAAAGGTGCGGGTTGGTGCTTCTGTGCCGTCCCACTGGATTGAGTACTCTCGACCTGAGGAACTCCCCGTGAGATAAAAGCGAGACCCCATGATCGTCTTTCCGATGATCTCTTCGGCGAGGAGACGACCACCAATAGTGGCGTCCCCTGCGACGGTCAGTAATTTGGTCCACAGCTCGTTGGTCGCCTGGATTTTCGGTGCGGTCACCGCCCCATCAGCGATCTGTGCCGCCCCGACACTGCCAGGTACGAGGAGTTGGGATGCGATGACCGTGTGTTCAACCCACTGGCCTCCCTGTCGGACTCGCATACCAGTGACATGCTGTGCGCCAGCAGTGTCGGTTGATGCGATGAACCAGATTGCACCGTCTGGGATCTCTTCCTCACCGTCGGCGGGGTCCACGGCCTGCACGTACACGCCGGTACCGTCCCCAGCTTCTAAGGCGGCTTTGAGAGCGTTCGCGGCATCCGTGGCCGCCTGGTTGGCCTTCGCCTGCGCGTCACGCAACGACGACGCGGCCTCCTGTGCCTTCTCTAGGGCGTCGCCGATAGCGGCACCGGTTGCTCCCATGTGGATCGGCACTGCCCCACCAGGCAGGCTATATGGTGCCTGTGCGACAGTGACCCGGCCGGACGTGTCCCGGCTGAGCCGTACCGTGGCACCCACCGCGGTGATCCCCGCCTCTGACGGGACGACAACTGGCGGATAATCGTCGTCTGCTCCGTCGATCTGCACGGCAACTTTCCCGCCGGGCAGGGCCTCCACAATAGTGCCGGTCAGTACTGAGTCAGGCACAAATTCCCGGCCGGGCGGGGTGATGTCTAGGAAGAGGTTGGGTTTCACCATGCGAGCTCCTCAATATCGACACGCATTGTCGCGTCTGCCTGGCCGACGGGCAGACTATAGGCGGTGATACGACCAGTGATCGTTTCTCCGCCGCCTGTGATCACGGTGATCACATCCCCGGCCTCTAGGCGCGGGTCCGCGACGATTTCCACGGACCGGGACCGTTGCGTAATCAGCCGCTTCCGCAGCTTCCTCTGTGCGAGTTCAGAGATGCGTTGCGCTGCGGCGGTTTCCACATCTGGCAGGTCAGACGACGACACCTCAGACCGCTCAGTGACCCACCCGTACGAGTCGGGATCCAACGGCGGGAATGTAGCTGTGACAGTGGACGTGAAGCGCTTCTCTGTCTCGCCCGAGCCGATACTGCCAACGACGACATAGCGGTTCGGGCGGCGTTCTTGTGATGTGCGGGGCGCGGACACAAGCAGGTCAGTGCCCGTATAAGTCGCAACAGGGGCTCCGCCATCACGGTAAGGCCACGCGTGCAGGTAGCCGTCGGGCTGGACACTATAGCCGACACCGACACTGTTGCATAGGTCCTGCACGGCCTCGGTGCGGGAAGTACCCCACTGAGAATCCCTGGACAGGTACACGTCTGTCACGCCCGGGTCCAGGATGACTGGCAGGTGGGAGAGTCGGTGCAGCTCGGTGCGTAACGTCGCACCAACAGGCGGGGAAGACGGCCATGCGAACTCGTCCTCTTCCGCGACCTGCAGCAGATCCATAGCAGTGACCTGCACCCCGTCGTCCGTCTCGTCCCATGCGGTGTGTATCCACCAGCCCAAATCAATCTCATGGGGCGTGCCAGCGCACTCTGCCAGGGCAACAACATGAGTACGCTGACCGTAGTTGTTCAGCGGATCATACGGTGTGGCCGGAATCCAGTCGGCGGGGGCCGTGTAGGTCACCTGACCGGGCACGGCACGCCCCGTTTGCACGTCCAGGGAGACTTCCGTGGCGGGAATGTCCGTGGCGATGATCCTGCCCGTGCGGGCAATGTCTATTCGGACGCCGACGGCGACCGGGCCCGCCAAGAGACTGGTTGACGGGCCGGGCCTCATGGCATACCTCCAATCCGTCGGCATAGATCCTCGTAGGATTCGGTTGTCCACCCGTCAGTGGCCGCCGCGTACTCACCCCAGGTGACAACCGGGGCGGCGGACTGTTTGGAGGACGGATCAATCTGTGTCCACGCGATCTCCACCTGAATGGTCCCCGCAGGTCCGAGCCGCGACCTAGTGATAG
This sequence comes from Actinobaculum sp. 352, assembly GCF_003957265.1. Taxonomy (NCBI): domain Bacteria; kingdom Bacillati; phylum Actinomycetota; class Actinomycetes; order Actinomycetales; family Actinomycetaceae; genus Actinobaculum; species Actinobaculum sp. 352. Next base: position 4,508 of record NZ_RQSN01000020.1, read on the forward strand.
ATGTGATCACGACGTGTCGGATGGGTACTCCCACAGTTGGTACGGCGGGGCCAATAATGACCGGGGTGTGTGTCTGACAAATACGGATCAGCTCAGGCTCGGCTGTGGGGTCTGTCAGGACAATAACACTGGTCCCTGTCGCTGGTGGTCGTGTCAGCGGCCAGCGTGCCACGTGGCGGCCTGTTTGCACTACCTCGGATGCCCAGGAAATGGGGTCTTGGTTGTTCGCGAGGATCAGCCCGTGTAGGCCCCGTCCTGTCGCGTCCGTCAGGATCGCTTCCCACGGCCGCCCGGTCTGCCTGTCGATGACCGTCACAGTGGCACCGTCGGTGTACGTGTTCGCCCCTGGCACTGCCAGGGGGTCGGATACGTGCCGGGTCTGCCCGGCGGGGACGGTGACAACTGTCCGCCCCGCTGTGGTGACCGTGCATGGCCCGACGACGCGAAGGGACGGCAGCCCCGTATGCTCCCCAGTCCACCCAGTAAACCCCATACTGATCCCCTTTCGTCTCAGATACGTGCAGCACGGACGATCCTGCCATCCGCACGCTCATCCACATAGCCGGTGAACTCCTTCTCACCCACACGGAGCACCATCGTCGAAGGGAACCGGTTTGCTGCGGGAGATACGGCGGCAATATCCGGCAGTGTTACACCAGTCGTGACAGTACCCAACGCGTCACCGAGCTGTGGACCCATCGCGTCGACGACACCGAGAACACGACCGTTAAACTCCTTTTCCAGGCCGTGGGCAAGGCCTTGCATGATCCACATGCCATTGGGGACGAGGAGTTTCAGATCGTATTCCTTCGGCCCCTTATGATCACCGATCCAACTGCCGATACCACCAACCCAGTTCTTCACCCCATTCCACGCAGACTTCATACCTTCCCACAAGCCGGAAATGATTGACTTTCCAGCCTCAACGAGGAGGCTGCCAAGGTCTCCGAGCGCGTCAAGAATCTTCCCCGGCAGCTCACCAACCTTTGACAACAGGTCGGGGATCTTATCCGTAATACCCGAAATGAGAGACCCGAGAGCGTCCATACCTGCCGTGACAATCTCAGGGAAATGCCCAGCAAGAGTGGACACAATCGTTGTAATGATCGTGGGCAGCATGGCAACCAACTGGGGAATCGCCTCAGTCAGTCCGCTGATCAACGCGACGAGGAGCTCCACGCCAGCATCTATGATCGCAGGCAGGTTCTCCACGAGAGTGTTCACGACCGTGTCAATGATCGTAGGCAGCATGTCAATCAGCATCGGAATGGTCTGCGTGATGCCGTCGATGATTGCCGTCAACAGTTGCACACCGGTCTCCATGATCAGCGGCAGAGCTTCCACCAGCGTGGTCACGAACGCTTCGATGATCTGCGGGATGGCTTCGATCAGCACAGGCAAAGAATTGATGATGCCTTGTACGAGACCCGTCAACAGTTCCAGGCCCGCTTGAATGATCTGCGGGAGCGCTTGCACGAGAGCAGTGATCAGTGTGGTAATGATCTGTGCTGCCATCGGGATCAGTTTCGGCAATGCCTGTGACAGGCCCGTGACCAGGGATGTGAGGATACGAGTCGCCCCGTCCACAAGAGCGGGCAGGTTATCAATAATCGCCTGCAGGATAACGGCGATCATGTCAGTGCCAACGTCCATGAGTTCCGGCAACTGGTCCGTGATCGCGGACACGATATTGCTGATCATGTCTGGCAGGTCAGCTAATGTCTCATGCATTTTGATGACCATCTCATGAGACATTTGCGAGGCGAGTGCCCCAATGCCTGCCACCAAGGCGCCGATCAGAGCGCCCAGCGCGAAGAACTTCAAGAACCGGCCCGGGGAGAAAAACTGTCCGATCAGGCCACCAATCTTGTCGAAACTGGTCTTCAACCCACCCAGGAGGTGGTCACCAAGCCCGGAGAAAGCCAGGTGAATGTTCTCAAACACGGGGGTCAGCCGCGACTTGATAGACGACCCGAAAGAGGACAGTGGGGAGAACACTTTTGACATGCCGGACTGGATCCCACCGGTGACGGTGGAGAACCCAGAGGACAGTTTGCTCCCTACCCCGGACAGGTGGGTTTTGATGGTTTCTGCTGCAGGAGAAAGCTTCCCGCCGATCCGTTTCCCGATACCGCCGAATGCGTCATCAAAAATCGTGACACGGTCTTTAATTTCTTTGACGAATTTTGACCAGTTCGGACCAATGTTCGACGTGAACGCGGAGATGTCTTTCCCGGCGTCTTTCAGGTGCCCGCCGACTTTACCAACCTTGTCAAACTTGTCGAAAAACGAGGAGATGCTGCCCCAGTTCTCTAAGGCTGCGCCTGCACCTCCGAACGCGCCAAGGCCACCGGCGACCGTGACAAGGTCCTTCCCCCATTCGGTCAGACCTTCCCCTTCTTTCAACGAGTGGACTAGGTCCTGAATGTTTTGTCCGAGGGTGGCGATGGGTTCGGATAGCCGGTTGATGCCGTCGGCGAGGTCTTCAACGCCGAATTCTTGCAGAATACCGGACAGAGCTTTTGTTGTACGGTTCTTCAGGTTGTCCAAAGCCGTACCAATGCCCATGGTGGCGTCACGGGCTTGCTCTTCGAAGGATGCGAACCCTTCCAGGCCGTTTTCGTTCAGGTCAAGGATGGCCTGGTTGAAATCGTCGAAGGACACTCGACCGTCAGCCATGGCGTCATACAGGTCCATGGCATTATTCCCAGCGCCAAGCAGGGACTCGGCGAGCTGGTTCAGCTGCCCGGGCATGGCGGACACCAGGGACCGCCATGCTTGCATGTCCACTTTGCCGACGGACAGCATTTGCGTGTACTGCTCCATCGCGTTGGCTTGAATCTCGGTGGATTTCCCACCGGCAAGCAAAGCGTTGTTGAACGCGAGGGAGAGGTCTGTTGCTTCGTCCAGGCTGGAGGTTAGTGGTGCGAGGAGCTGGACCATGCCGGCCATTGAGTCAAGTGACGTGGGCAGGCCGTCGAGTTTGTCGCTCATTTTCTCGATTGATGCGGATGCGTCATCGGCGGAGTAGCCGAGGTTCTGCATGATCTTCGGGAAATTGTTGAGCGTGTCGGCACGTTTGATTGCTGCGCCGAGGGAGGTTGTGGCGGCAGCGCCGACGGCGACGAACCCTGCGATACCGATCTGTGAGACACGTTTGAATGCGCCACCAACCGACTCAATAATGCCGGTGCTCCAGTGGGAGGTCATGCCAGGAATGTTGATCCCGCCGAGCTCTGAGGCGATGGCCTTTTTGACGCCGTTGAATGATGGGACGACGTTCAGCCAGGCGGTGCCGAGATCATATCCTTTTGCCACGTGAACTCACCTCCAAACTGGGATCTGAACGAATCGTTGGTGTGCTAGCCGCGTGGCCGGGCCAGTAGCTTGTCCACTTGGTCAACGGGGACGGCTATCGGATCATCAGACGGGGACTTGCCACTTTGGGGCTGAGTGCGAGCCTGTCGGTCACCGGTGGGGCGTGGATACAGGGCAGGTTTACCGCCACGCCCTCCACCACGCTGCCAGTTCGCCATTGCCAGCACGTCGAACGTGTTCGCAGCGATCTGTACGCCCGGATGATTCCATTGCCAGTGTGGGTTTAACGCACGGTGTGTCCACGACTCGGGCTGTCGGATCATTGCGGCACACCAGGATGCTGCTAGGCGTGGCGGCAGTGTCCGCCAGTCCTGGACGTTAAAGAATCGGGCGAAGTCTGCGGATAGCTCATCGGGTGCTAGTCGGTCTGCTCCGATGAGCGTGGCAAGTTTGGGGCGACCTCCTGCATGATCTCCACGATCATCTGGGATACGGCGTCAAGAGGGACACGACCCGTAGCGGGGTCTCGCAGTACGTCCAACATGTCCTGGTAGTGGTCGCCAACGATGCGTCGCACGATGGGCACGACTTTGAGTGTTTGACCGGCTTCCATGTCGGCAATGTCAGCGACAAGCTCAAAGTCGTCGAACAGGTTGGCGTCGATGCTCAGCGTCATGCCGTGGATATTGATGTCTGTCAAGCGTGTACTCCTTTTTGGGTGTGCTGTGCTCGGAAGGGGAGTCGGAGCGGGCCGTTAGGACCAGCAGGCGAGCACAGCAATTGTTCCTGCCGGTCCTAACGGCCACGTCGTTATTCGATTCCGGTGATCCATTCGATGGCCGTGTTACCGTCGGCGTCGGGGTAGGCGGTGACCGTGACCTCATAGCCGATTGCCTCACCGTCCTGGTAGACAACATCACCGACCTCGGTAATCTGCCCGTTAGGCACGAGGATGCGTTTGACCCGGCCACCGGTCAGGAGGAGCTCGTAAACGAAGATACGGCGTGGCATGGTCTTCCCGTTGTGTGTCACCTTCAGCATGCCCGTGTCTACAGACACGTTGTCCTGTCCGTACACTTCAGCCAGCACGTCCTTATCCGCTGATTGGATGAAGGTCCAGGTAAAAGTCTCTGTGCGGGAAGTTTGCACAGTGAGAACAGTGTCACCACCGAACGCGGTGATGTCCGTCGTGTCCGTTGACGTACTGTTCGTCAGCCCGTCGGACGAAATGTAGCCGTGTTTGATGAACGCGTCGTCGAGTGGACTGGTTGCGTCTGTGGGCAGTGGTGTGCCAATAGTGGCCGCGCAGACAACGCCGGTGGCGACCGGCTTGCCGACAGAGACGAGATTAGAGTTGTTTTTGGCCATGGCCGATCATTCTCCTTACGGGATAGTGCCGTGCTTCTTTCAAATGGGGTTATGGCGTGATGGTCGCGGTGACTGTCAGCTGGTAGCGTGCCAAATCTGAGTCCGGGTCTGGGAAGTTGTAGGTCGAGTTAACATCCACGCTGCCAATATTCCAGTGCAGTGGCAGATCCGTGGTGAGGATCTGGGCGACAGTGTCGGCAAGCTGGGCGGCGTCTTCCCTGCGGTCCGCCCAGCATTGGACTGCGAATACTGGATAGTCGATGACGGGTGTGCGTTGTCCACCGGTGCGTTCCACTGTGATGAACATGTCTGGTTTCGGGTCGTCTGGTGTACCGGCAGGCACGTCTGAATATGCGGGACTCTGGAGCGCAGCATGCGTATTCAGCCAGCCGATGAGCAGTGCCTCACTATTCATTGGTTGCAGCTTTCAACAGGGTGTTCTCCCGCGCGTTACGTAACCGGGCCTTATACGTGGTAGCTCGGACCGCGCCGTGGGGCCGGTCGGTCCATATCACGTCGCCAATGAAGCCGTCTCCTGCACGTCGTGCAATTTTGGTCGTGGCCTCGTTGACTGCTTCGGATGTAGACGATGCGAGAGAGGGGAAGTTGAGTTTCACTGTGACAGAATGGCGTGCCATGAGAGGGTGTTATCCTTCGACTCGTTGGAGTGGGACGGCCCGATTCCATGGTCCGGGCGTATTCGCATCCGTGTAGGGTTGCGGATCCCCGATCACCGTGTACGTCTCTCCACGGACGATGATTCGACAGCCACGCAGGGATCGAGTGTCTGATCTTGGCCAGTGCAGTGTGAGTGTGATTTCGACGCCGTCGGGGCGGAGATCTCCGGCGAGGTTATCAGTGGAGCCAGGTGCGACGACCACATTGGGGACGGGTGTCGGGTCGGGCATCCAGACGTAGATAGGCCGGTTAAAAGTGTCTGTACTGGTGCCCTGTCGGGTGATGACTGTGACAGATTCTCCGTAGATCACGATGTCCCCTCGAGTAGATTGCGTTCGAATGCGCGAGGGGGACGTAGTGCGCGTTTCTCAGCTCGTGTCATGTACAGATCTCCGGTCGGGTTCGCGTAAGCAACCTGCTGAGTGTACGGTCCTGCAGTTTGCATACGGGACGTGACGGGGATGCCTTCCTCCCCTGTCGGGGAGGCCATGGCACGTCGCACCATGGCACAGGTGATACGCCGTAGTGTTGCTTGCGGCGCGTCTGCCCAGGAGGGGCATTCGTCCCGGATGAGGGAGGATGCGTCAGCCAGGATAGCCAAGGCACGGTCCTTCTCCGTATCGGTAAGTGGGTGCCAGCGTGCTTCGAGATCGTCCACTGTGGCGAAGCTGGTTTCGTCGCTCATCGGATGCTCCTAATCGGCGTGACGTGCTTTCCTGCGACGTTTCGGCTCTGCGGTGTCATCGTCACCGTCAGTCTCGACGTCGTCAGTCTCGTCGCTGTCTGTCTCGACGTCGTCAGTCTCGACGTCGTCAGTCTCGACGTCGTCAGTCTCGACGTCGTCAGTCTCGACGTCGTCAGTCTCGTCGCTGTCTGTCTCGACGTCGTCAGTCTCGTCGCTGTCTGTCTCGACGTCATCGTTGTCGATAATGACGCCCATCCACGCCAGACTGCGTAACTGGGCGGCAATCTCTGCATCAACTTCGGCGACACCGCCAAGGAATTGGACGCGTGGATTGGTGACAAGCAGGTTGGGGTACAAGGTGGAGCGTGCAATCATTAGGGGTCCTTTTCACGAGAGGATGCGCGCGGCCAGGAACCACCAACGAGGGCAGAAAGGGCGACAAAAAGATCCCTCTCGTGGTTCCTGGCCGACGCAAGTTAGGCGGCGACTGTCAGCTTGCCGTGCGCTGTCTCAGCGCCGTACTCCAAGCCGATCTCGCCGTACAGCTGGACCTTGTCCGCTGCGCCGGTCTTCGCCAGCGGTTCCGCGAAGAAATGCCCCTTGCCAGGGATTTCCAGGAAGCGGGGCTTGAGTTGCTCCAGCGAGGCGACAACCAGTTCAGTGGCTGGCATGTATCGGTTAAGCATGATGTTGCACCGTCCGAAGTCGGTTTCAAACGTTTGCAGGTTCACGCCACCAACATTGCGGGATTCCTCCCGATAGTTCGCGTCCTTGATGAAGATCCGGGACAGGGCACGCTTCAGTGTTGCGTTCACGATAAGCGTGCGAGTTTCGGACTCTTGCAGGCCGCCGGACTCCCAGACCTTCTGCATCAGGTCCAGGACGTCGTCAGCGTCCAAGTTTTCAGCCGTATGAGTCGTGGTCGCCACGTTCGTCGTGATCGCTTCCAAAAGGCCACGCGTCCTACGTGGCTGCGTGTTGTCCGTCGGCAGCTGGTAGGTGCCCGTGAGGAAGGTCTTCTCCACGTCACGGGCGATCTGCTTAAGCTGCTGATCGATCTGCCAGGCCATCTCGTCGGCCGGGATCACGGCCTGCCCGATCTGGACGGTGGCCGCTCCGTCCGTGGTGATCTGCCCGGTAGAAGCCTGCTTGGAGTAGGACAGTTCCACGGCCTCCTGGTGGATCTCCACCACGTTAGACACCGCGTATCGCTTACGGGCAGTGCCGTCCGGTGCGACCTCTCCTTCCTTGCGCTGCCGGGTGTCCTCTGCGTCTCGCAGGTCGTAGCCCTGCCACGTGAAGATCGGGGACTTCGTGGATACCCCGCCGGTGAGCCCGCCGATGGAAGCGAGTAGTGGGGTGTCTTCCGGGGAAGCGGCGAACAGTTCGCCGACGTAGTTCGGCAGGTTGTAGGTTGTACCCTGCCCGGTGATTCCAGCCATGAGAATAACTTTCCTTCCATGAAAAGGTGATCAGTGTGCTGGCACTGGCTTATTTGCCGAGTTTCAGCACTTTGAGTGTTTTCACTAGCGTTTCGTTGCCAGCTTTTTCAGCTGCAGCGATCTGCTCATCGATGGACAAGACACCAGTGCCCGCCGGTGTACGGCCAAGTGAGGGCGCCGGACTACCACCTGTGTTGGCCTTCCCGTCACCAGTCGTATCCGTAGAGGTGGGGACATGTTCGGCTTTCCACTTGGAGAGTTTCTCCGCGTAGGCGTCCAGATCGTCGTCTTGCGGGCCTGCGAGCAGCTCAGCGGGAACGCCGAGGCGGGCCGCTGCCTCAAACACTGCGATCTTCGCCTGGAGGGCTTTTTCGGCGGCTTGTGCAGCGGCGAGCGCATCGGCTTGGCGTTGCACTTCGGTTTTCTGCTCGTCCTCTAGCTTCTTGAGGCGGTCCGCGGCGTCACTGTTCGCTTTCGCGCGGGCTTCCCACTTCCGTGCCTCGGCTTTCCAGTCGGTCGTGTCCTGTGCGCCCTGCTGTGCAGCAGTCTGCGACGGATCGTCAGCTGGAGGCTGGTTGGTCGTGGGAGTTGTGCTTTTGGGGTTGTCCATCTGAAAAAGGTCCTTCCCGTGCGGGAATCAAAGGCACGCCTGTGCAGGCATGCCAAGGGGGTAACAATAAGGCATGTGCGTGCCGTGCGGTACACACAGTGGGTGTCATGCTTTTAGGGCATGAGAAAAGCCCTACACGGGTACGTGCAGGGCTTAAAGCCAGAACCAGCAGAGTGAATTAGGCGGCGTCAGCCGCTAGCTCTTTCTGCAACTCAGCAAGATCAAGATAGCTTTCCTCCAGATAATAATCACCGACAGAAAGATTACGAAGATGCTGGAGGAGATCATCTGAGATGCGAATCCTGTCCTCGTAAAACTGGTCCATCAGCGACGCGAGAGCAGCTGCAGGATCTCCATCAGCGAGCTCAAGGATAATTCCTTCCATATCGGGACAGTAGACAAGCATCTCACGGATAACCGACAAAATATCCATGTCACGTCACCTTCTTCTACTCGACAGGGAACACTCCTGATATGTGTAGGTTACCTCGTTTTGTGGCTGTATACACGCGAAATGTAACGCCTTTGACTGTGCCTTCGCTTCGCTTCACGCCCCTCCCTTTACGGGACCTGAGAGAATTCTCCCGGAGGACCGTTTCCATGGCATCCCGCACGTCCTGTGGCGTCCAGTCAGCAGGGAACTCTGGGCGACCATGGGTCCATCCGTAACCTGCGAGGTGCCCGCCTCCTTGAGCATTACCGTAGAGGATGTGGTTCCATTCTCGGACACGTAGCGGTGGAACGTCGGAGGGCCAGCCGCCCGGGATTTCTGACATGCGTTCGGGTGGGATTTTGAACCGTGTCGTGTCCGCATCGGGTGGGCGGATGAATGCCATGTCGCGCCTCCACTGCTCATACACGCTGGCCTGCAGCGTCCCGTCCGAGCTGGCCCCGGTAGGCAACTTCGGCCATTTTCCATCTGTGTACTGCTCGGGATGTAGTACACGCATTCGCTCCGCGATGTCGTTCAGGCTTGGATTTGGCCCGCCGACAGCCTCCCGGGCCTCCGTATAGAGCGCGTAGTACCGGTCCGGGTCGTACCCTTCCAAGTGGACGGCCCTCCTATCCCACTCGGGCACGATCTCACAGTCACAGTGGTCGTGGAACCGATGGGAGG
>NZ_RQSN01000021.1:0-6920 GCF_003957265.1 Actinobaculum sp. 352
ACTACGGTTCTGATAGGGCCTGGGCTGCACGGTGAGTTCTGACGGATACATCCGGATGGCAAGGGCGACTGCGTGATGCGCAGTCGCCCTTGCCTTTTGTGGTCACTTTCGTGTCGGCGTGGAGAGCGCGTGTTCTTGAGGAGTGCTGGGGCGCAATGCGTGGTCAAGGTGACGGGCTTGGCTATGGGGTGATGTGTGCGCTGGGGGATAGGTGGCTGCTGCCTGGTGTTCAAATCCCGTCCAAACGACTGAAAACTTGATCGGATCGATATAAGAACTGGCGGAATCACGCGGATTTCGACGCCCTCCCTGAGCGAGTACCTTTCGTTTGGACGGGATTTGGACACCTCTCACCCCGGCTGCGGCCCCTCCACCGTCATTCCACCATGATCTGGACGTTCCAGAACGCAGGTAGGTCCTGATTCTGCCTGCCGTAGGTTCCACCAAGAACGCATCCGACATACGCCAAGCACCGTCATATGCACAGCCGAATGAATGACGCCTTTTCGCCATCTGTACGCAGGGCACCGTTTGGCGCCTGTCCAACTGAGGCTCCTCCGCCCCGGCCTGGCGGCAGACAGGTTAGAACCCGCGGGCTGCCAGTTCGGTCTGCATCTCGATGGTATTGAGGATAATGTCGGTGGGATATGCGCCGTTGATGAAACTGCCCCTCACAATCAGATTGGGTGTCCCGGTCAGTCCGAGAGTGTTGCGGGCATAGTCCGTCTGCGAAGTCACTGCCTGCTGCGTCTCATCGGAAGCGTAATCGTTACGGAACTGGTCCATATCAGGAATTCCAGCCTGCTTGGCAATTTCCTCAACGGACTCATCGGTATAGGTGGGATGATTTCCGTCACCGGCACTATCGTATGCTGCAGCGATGAACTCCCAGAGCTTGTCTTGCTTCGCGGCGGCAATGGTGCCACGTGCGGCCTTATCAGAACCATAGTCTCCGAAGATGACGAAGTTGTGCCACTCCAAGCGGATCTTTCCCTCGTCAGCCATCTCCTCTAGTTTGTCCATAGATTCGGTATGCAGTCGGGTGCACAAAGGACACGAGAAGTCACCAAACACATGGACTGTAACAGGAGCGTCCGCAGGTCCGCGGACCAGCCCTGTATCTCCTTCCTCATCGATTGACAGGGCAAGTTCCCAACCAGGGCTAAGCAAACTGGGCACATAATCGGTTCCGGCGACCCACCCCTTCTCATCGGCGATTTTGGCCTCAGCGACCTGCAGATCGGTGAGTTCTTCCGTAGCGGTAGTCGAAGTGGATGAAGATTCCGTGGGTGATCCGATTGGCGTCGTGGATGCCGTGGTCGGTCCATTGCTGCTCGTATTGTCCCAAGGCCGGATGAGTGCAATGATCAGCGCGATGGCCAGGAGTGCCACCACGACGATAAGGCTGATGATGGCGGGAGAGGTCTTCCGGGTAGCCCCCGCTCCGGGGCTGGCAGGCGGGGCAGCAAATGCTGCACCACCGGGCCGAGGGGCGCCGTCGGTAGTGGATGATCCCTCCCCAGCGGTGAAGTCACCCGAATTCTGCGGGGGTGTCGGTTCCTGTGGTGGCGTATTGCTGTCTGTCATAGCGATCCTTTCTTATCGGCCCGGCATGGGACGGGCCAGAGCTTCGGAGCTGTTGCCGATTGCTGCCAGGCGCAACCGATCCCTGTTCAATACGTTATCAATCTTCGATCCAGTTGTTCAGAGCGCGCATGTACCCCTCGGCATCCTCGTCTTCAAAGATATTGAAGATGATAAGTTCGATAACATCGGTGCCGTGCAACTGCAGCCAGCGATTAACGGTGGAAAGAGCGATATGCGTGGCCTCCTCGAAGGGGAAGCCATTCTTTCCGGTGGACAGGGCGCAGAAGGATACCTGGTGGATATCGCCTTTCTCCGCCGCCAGATCGAGGCATGACGTGTAGCAACGTGCGAGGGCCTCACGGTCGGCGTCGGTCGGATTTCCAGCCGCAGGCCGCGGGCTTACGGTGTGCAGCACATACCGTGCGGGAAGGCGATAGCCGCGGGTCAGCTTGGCTCCACCAATCTCCTCGTTGCTACCCTGCATCTTGTGGATAATCGCGCAATCGTTGCGGATCCATGGCCCGCCCTGCCCCTGGATGTAATTGTCGATACAGGGATGGTGGGGGTCCTTACAGCCGAGCAGATCCGGCATGGCGGCATTGACGACGGCATCCGCCTTCAACTCGCGCACATCTCCACGCCACATGGCAACATTCCGGGCTGAGCCGTAGTCGGAGAACGGCATCATTTCGGAGATACGCATGAGATTGCGCCCGGTTGTCCGCCCGAGGTGCGCGGAGCGACGCGAAAGGAGCACATCAACGGCGTCGGAGACTCCTGGGCTCAGCGGGCCAGGTTCGCGAGTGACAAGCTTGAAGCGTAATGTCTCCCGCAGCGCGTCCTCGTCGATGTTCGCATCGGCAGCGAAAAGCGGCCCGCTACCCGGAGTTGTCAGACCGTCAAGTGCGATTGTTAGTAGTTCAAGATCCGAGCGGGGATCATTGTCCGCAAGCGCTCTGATGGGCTCATCCAAATGAATAGCTTCTCGGTATGCGGAAAGTGGAAGCATAACTCCTCCTTCAACCGGCATTCGTTCCCCTCAAATGTACCGGTATTTGGTGGTCTTGTGCCTCGGCGGGAAGGTGGCGTCCCCCGCACTGCGGCGAGCGGAAGGCAGCGAAGGCATCTGCCCGGGCCGGCGTGGGCGTGTTGTGATCGTGGCGATGATCGGCCGGATCGTGAAACCTCTGCCCGGGCCGGCGTGGGCGTGTTGCAGCACCGCTGCCAGGGGCTTTGCTGGTCGAAGATTCTCGCTACCGGCATTCGGTTGCCACACGGCAACCAGAGGTGCTGCAGTGTCGCGACGGGTTCTCGACGACGTCGCGGCCCTAAGCGGGACGGGACGTGATCGCGCCTCCCGACAGCGACCACTCGCCCCCAGGCGGGATGGGCATGGTCGACTCACGGGTCAGCAGGTTATCTTTGACCTGCTCGACCCCCAGGCCGAACGAGGCACGGTTCTCCTGTAGCGGGCGCCCGGTCTGTCCGGCAGAAGTCTGCCGATGGGAAGACGAATGCGGTCACAGTTGCCGCCTGCCCTGTTTGCGGGCCGAGCTCCCCACGGTTAGTAGCATGTGCCGACTGGATGAGTTCGCGCCGTACTGCACGATGTACCGATAGGCTGAGCATATGACTCAGTGGCTGCTGACATCCGAACTGGCCGAGCGTTTTGATTGTGATTCATACGAGGTGCTTGAAGCGCTGGGCCGAATCGGCTTAGCGGAAGGCGCTCATCCAACGGCGCTTGCGGTTCGCCATGACCTCGCCACCTCAGGTATCGACGACGCCGGCCGGGATGCCGCCTTATGGGATCCCGATGTCACGGTGTTGCTTCTTGGCGTTGGTATGACCCTCAGGCAGGATGCCGGGCCGGTTTTCGACCAGGAAGCACTGTTCGATGATGATCGTGAAGATGACACTGATGCCTACGGCCCTGGATCCGAAAGGCCGGTGGAGGAGAGTGCCGGTATTTCTTCGCGAGTCACTTCACAAGGCGGTCCAGTAGGGACGATTAGACCTGGTTTTGACCGCATCATCGCTACAGACGGTGCATGTTCGGGCAATCCCGGGCCTGGCGGATGGGCATGGGTCGAACAGGTAAGCGGGGCGTGGGAGTCAGGTGGTGCGTCGTCGACGACGAATAACAGCATGGAACTCACCGCCTTGATTAAGGCGTTGGAGTTCGTCGGCCCGGAGGTATCCTTGCTTATTCGTTGTGATTCTCAGTATGTGATCAATGTTGTGACGAAATGGGCACCTACCTGGCGGCGTCGGGGTTGGAAGAAGGCCGACGGTGAACCGGTGAAGAATCGTGAACTTGTCGAAACCCTGCTGGGGCTGTACGAGGCGCGAAGAGGACGCACCGAGGTCGAATGGGTGAAGGGGCATGCCGGCGACGCCGCGAATGAGTTGTGTGACAGACTCGCTTCGGCGCAGGCGCGGACACGATCCGATAGGTGACCGCGCGTGACGATGGCGTGTCCGACAAGGCGGCGTGATCGTTCCAGGACGCCGCACGGACCACCGGTGCGACATCATCTCTGACGGGTCAGCCGAAGGGCATGATCGACTCGTCGATCCTAGAGGTTTACTGCGTCGTTTATCGTGCGGCCCCGATGTGGGTCCTCCTCGAAATGTAGTGGAGTTGGGCACATCTTGCGGATCGCGATCAGATTGAGGAAACCCACAATAGTGGTGAAAACTTGGCTAACAACGCACGTGAGGCGCTTATGTAAACGAATGTAACATTGTTAGCCCATCTGAACTCTCTGCCTTTAGTGTAATCTAAGAACCTAGCACTAGGAGTCTGTGTATCTACTTGTCAGTTCTCCGTGATCACGCCCGGAGAGCTGTTGGTGGCGCATTCGCGCTTTACGATCCTCAGGAGGCATCTATGACAGGGGTCACTCAGTCGGGTTGGCGCAACCGACAACAGGGGCGCATCGCGATAGCATGTATCACCTTATTCGCAATGGTTCTCTCTGTGTTTGGGGTCATTGTTCCTGCGCGCGCTGCGGACAATCCGAACATTGTTATCAGTGATCTGACACTTACCCGTACAAATAACCAGGGCACAGGCGATTGGCCGGGAAAGCTGACGGTCGGCCAGCACGCTCGCCTTGATTTCAAGTGGGATGCGTCGAATGCCGATGTGAAGAGTGGCGACTCCTTCACGATCGATCTCGGCACCTACTTCGAGAATCTTGAGTATCCGAAGACTGCGCCGATGACGGTCACCAACAATGGTGAGCAGATTGAAATTGGATCCTGTGATCTAACGCGCACGCAGGTGGTATGCACCTTTAGCGACAAGGTTGACGAGCTAAAGGCGGCTGGATTTGCCGCATTCCGTGGAACAGGCACAGCACGACTGCGTGCTGTTAAAGCAACAACATCAGAGACGGCCGATATTACGACGAACAATGTCGTTTCCGTTGATCTTCCTGAAACCGGCGGGATTGGCGAGGCTGTTGGTGAAAAGTACCGGGTCTACAATTTCCACAAATGGGCCGGAGCGCTCTGGAGCGAGAAGGGCATGACGTGGGGCATCGACTTCGGAACGAAATATGTGGGGGAGAAGACCGGAACCACTCTCGATGGTAGCCGCCAGACGATTGTCATGACCGACAATCTCGGCGAGGGAATGGAGTTCCGCGCCGGAGACTACCTGAAAGATTGGGTCCTTTATTATCGCGGTACCAACGGTGACGCGACGATGCAGCAGACTCGGCTCACGGATGCCTCGGGTGCTGATGCGACGACCGCGATGGGGGATTTTGACCTAAGCGTCGAGGTAAATGGCAGAACTGCTAAGATCACCGCCACCGGCCCATTCAAGCCGGACTCGAACTACCAGGTCACTTTCCCGGTCACGTTCTCCGGTGGAAAGGTCACTCGAGGTGTGATCTACGGAAACAGTGCGACACTGCATGGCACTGAGGTTCAGGTGCAGGATTCGCGCTACTTTGTGGAGTCCTTCTCTATCACGGTGGAGATGGCGGCAGGCTTCGGTGGTTTTGATATCACCAAGGTTGTTTCCGGCACGGGAGCGGCCAGTGTTCCGGCGGGTACCGAGTTCACCGTCGACGTCAGCTATGAACTGCCTGCTGTTGCCTCAACCTACGAGGACTGGACGGCGCCCGGCATGCTGAGCGCGGATGGGAAAACGGGTACGGCGCAGATGAAGGCCGTCGTCGGTCAAAAGGTGCCCTTCAATGGTACCTTCCCGAAGGGCACGAAGATCGCTCTCGCGGAGGATCCATCGACAAGTACGTACACCGCACTCGGTTGGTCTGATCCGGAATTCCTTATCGACGGTAGGGCCACGAACACGCTCACGATTGGTGATCAGACATCAGTGGCCGTGACACTGACGAACACGACGGCACCGCAAGGAACCTTCGCCATCAAGAAGTTTGTGTCCGGTGCAGATAACGTTACGAGCAAGCAGTTTACTTTTGACTATGAGTGCTCTGACGGCCAGTCCGGAGCGGTCAATGTTCCCGGGGATGGGACGGCAGTGACGGTGGACAAGAGCTTCCCGTTGGGCACAACCTGTAGCATCGTGGAGAATGCTGACACTGCACAGGTGGATGGCTACACCCTGAGCGCTCCCGAGCCGCAGACGGTGACAATCTCGAACGCTTCCACTCTGATCGAGGCGTCATTCACCAACTCTTACACACGGGATCGTGGCTCGTTCTCGGTGAAGAAGGTCGTGCGGGGTGACTACACTGCCACTCCGGGCGAGACATTCACTGTCAACTATCGGTGCGACGACGCCGAAGCGACGTCGGGTTCGCTGAGCGTTCCGGCTGACGGTACGGCTGTCTCGGTGGATGGCCTGCCGACAGGTACGAACTGCGTTATCGGCGAGGATGCGGATTCTGCACAGCGCACCGGCTACGCGCTGGCGGTCGATTATTCGGCGACGAATCTGAGTATTGAGAAGGACACCACGCAGGACGTGACGGTCACCAATGACTACAAGCGTTTGGTTGGTGGATTCTCCATCAGTAAGAAGGTCGATGGTGATGGAGCGAGTTTGGCTCCGGTGAACTTTACCTTTGATTACGCTTGTGTGGACGCGGCAGGTGAGGAGACAGTCTCTGGTACGCTGCAGGTCACGCCAGGTCAGATTGAGGGCGTGGAAGATGTTCCAACTGGTACGTGTGAGATTAGTGAGCGCGATGCGACGGTTAACGGCGCGCAGTTGATGACGTCGTGGACGGTTGATGGTGCGGCTGTCGATGGCGATACGGCTACAGTCAATGTGACCGACGGCGCGAGCGTGGCCGTTGAAGCGACGAATACCTATACGCGTGATCGTGGTT
>NZ_RQSN01000022.1:0-6331 GCF_003957265.1 Actinobaculum sp. 352
CGTACCGGACATCGTCTCGTTACCCGCACCATCTACACACGTGTAATCGAAACCGAAAGACTGCGGCGCAAACTGAGCACCATCACCATCGACCGTCTTAGCAACAGTGAACCCACCAACCAGACGCCGGTAGTCATTCGTGATCGTATTCTCCTGCGTCTGATCCTTTGTGATCATGACCTTAGCCGCAGTATGCGTGGTTGCTACTGCATAGCCGTCACGTCGTGCGGAGTCTCCATCCTCAGTAATGACACAGCTAGTACCAGTTGGCAGGTTGTCTACCCGCACAGGCGTACCATCAGCAGGAACATCGAGCACGCCAGAAGTCTGATCCGGATCATCACAAACGTAATTCACCTTGAACGACTCCCCGGTGCCAGACGTGTAGTCACCAGTCACCTTCTTCGCCACAGAGAACGAACCACGATCACGCGTATAGGTATTCGTCGCTTCAACGGCAATCGCGGAACCATCAGTCACGCTAATGGTGGCCTTAGAACCTTCCACCGCCGCACCATCAACCGTCCACGACGTCATCAACTGCGCGCCGTTAACCGTCGCATCGCGCTCACTAATCTCACACGTACCA
Source organism: Actinobaculum sp. 352 (assembly GCF_003957265.1). Lineage (NCBI taxonomy): Bacteria > Bacillati > Actinomycetota > Actinomycetes > Actinomycetales > Actinomycetaceae > Actinobaculum > Actinobaculum sp. 352. Next base: position 590 of record NZ_RQSN01000022.1, read on the forward strand.
GTTGGAACATCTTCCACGCCCTCAATCTGACCTGGCGTGACCTGCAGCGTACCAGAGACTGTCTCCTCACCTGCCGCGTCCACACAAGCGTAATCAAAGGCAAAGTTCACCGGAGCCAAACTCGCTCCATCACCATCGACCTTCTTACTGATGGAGAATCCACCAACCAAACGCTTGTAGTCATTGGTGAAAGAAACCTCAACAGGCTTTGATCTATCCGAGATCGTCACAGTCTGCGGGTCAGGAACTCGCACCGAGTACTCATCAATTTGCGCAGACGCAGAATCTTCGGACACCTCACACGTGGTTCCAATCGGGAAGCTCTTATCCGACTCCACTACAGTCCCATCACCAGGAACAGTCAAAGAACCCGACTGATCATCCGAGCACTGATAGTTGAAGACAAACTCCTTACCCGTGGCCACACTCGCACCAGACACCGTCTTCTTAACCGAGAACTTCCCCCGATCAAGCGTGTAGGTATTCGTCGCCTCAACAGCAATCGCAGAACTATCCGTCACGTTGATCGTGACGACGTTGCCGTCTACCTCCTGACCATCAACCGTCAACTTCGTGACCAGCTGAGCATTCCCAACATCAGCCGCCCTCTCAGTCACAGTACACGCACCAGTCGGAACATTCTCGGCGCTTGCCGAAGCGCCAGGAGCAACCTGCAGCGTGCCGGAGGCTGTTTCCTTACCTGCAGCATCCACGCAAGCGTAGTCAAAGGTGAAGTTCGCCGGAGCGAGGTTCGCTCCGTCGCCATCGACCTTCTTACTGATGGAGAATCCACCAACCTGACGCTTGTAGTCATTGGCAAAAGCCACCTCAACCGGAGCCGTCTTATCCGCTATGGTGATTTCCTGCGGAGCGGGAAGCTCAAGCGAATACTCGTCGATCTGAGCCGATGCCTCATCCTCCGCTATGGTGCACGTGGTTCCAATCGGGAAGCTCTTATCCGACTCCACCACAGTCCCATCACCGGGAACAGTCAAAGAACCCGACTGATCATCCGAGCACTGGTAGTTGAAGATAAACTGCTTGCTCGTTGCCGCGTTCGTACCCGACACAGACTTCTTCACCGCGAAGGTCCCACGATCCATGGTGTAGGTGTTCGTCGCCTCAACAGCAATCGCAGAACTGTCAGTCACGTTGATGGTAGCGACATTTCCATCGACAGGCCGACCATCAACGGTCATCTTCGTGACCAGTTGCGTATTCGCAACGTCAGCCGACATCTCCCTCACGGTGCACGTACCAGTCGGAACATCCGTCACGCTCTCAGAGGAGCCTGCCTTGACGGTCACGGTTCCAGAGACTGTGCCAGCGTAGTTATGGTCAGCACACGAATACTCGAATTCGAAGCTTGCGGGAGCCAGGTTCGCTCCATCGCCAGCCACAGTCTTAGCGATCGTAAAGCCGCCCACTAAGCGTTTGTATTCGTTGGTGACTGTCACCTCAGGAGCACTGCTTTTCTCAATTGTCACATTGGTGCTTGAATAAGAGGTCGCAACAGCATATCCAGTACGCTCAGCAGACAAGCTATCCTCATTGACCGTGCAAGTCGTCCCGGTCGGTAGCCCTTCAACTGATACTGCGCTACCGTCTGCGGGAACGGTCAGAGAGCCAGATGTTCCATCAGGATCGTTACAGGCGAAATTGACCTTGAAGGAGTCATCCACACTCGGCTTGTAGTCGCCTGTCACAGCCTTCTTGACGGAGAAAGAGCCCCTATCGCGGGTGTAGGCATTGGTGAAGGACACCTCAACTATGTTCGAGACATCCGTAATCTCCACAGTCTGAGACTGGGGAGCACTCAGCGTGTAACCCTCCAACTGCGTGCCGTCCACTCTTTCAGTAATGGTGCAGGTTGTACCAATCGGGAACGACTTGCCAACCTCGACCGCAGTGCCATCACCAGGAAGAGCCACAGAACCAGACTGGTTGTCCGTGCACTCGTAATCGAAGACGAACTGTTTGTTCTTTGCCTCATCCGCACCAGAGACCACCTTCTTGATGGCGAAGGTTCCCTGCGGCGCCGTCGTGTTCGTCAGTGTCACCCCCACTGATATCCGATCACCAATGGTGAGGGTGTTGGTGGCCTTTCCTCCGATGAGAAATTCTGGCTCGCTCCAACCAAGCGCTGTATAAGTACTGGTCGAAGGATCCTCTGAGAGGGTTACCTTGGTTCCCTTGGGGAAGGTACCGTCAAAAGGCACCTTCTGGCCCACAATCGCCTTCATCTGTGCGGTCCCCGTCTTGCCATCAGGATTCAGCGTGCCCGGGGCCTGCCAGTTCTCGTAGGTTGATGCAACCGCAGGAAGCTCGTACTTCACATCGACGGTGAACTCCGTCGCAGCCGGGACACTCGCAGCACCCTGGCCGGCCACGATCTTTGTGATATCAAATCCGCCGAAACCGGCCTGCATCTCAACTGTGATGGAGAAGGATTCGACAAAGTAACGTGAATCTTCCTCTGTGACCTCCGTGCCACTGAGAGTCGCACTATTGCCATAAAGGACACCTCGTATCACCTTTCCACCTGTGAAACTGACCGGATAGGTGATCGTGTAATTCGAGTTTGGTTTGAACGGGCCGGTGATAGTGATCTTGGCCGTCCTGCCACTGAATTCTACGTTCATATCGAAGTTACCGAACTGTGTCGTAGCGTCAGCACCACTAGCGTCGGTCAAACGGGTCAACTGCATCTTTGTATCGCCGTCACTACCGCGATAGAACAGAACCCAGTCCTTCAGATAGTCTCCGGCACGGAACTGCATTCCTTCGCCAAGTTCATCAGTGATCACAATGGTCTTCCGGCTACCGTCCAGGTTGAGTTTGGCTTTGTCGCCTACATACTTCGTGCCGAAGTTGATGCCCCATGTCATACCGGTTTCATCCCATAGTGCACCGGCCCATTTGTAGAAAGTGTACGTCTCATAAGACTCACCAACATTTTCGCCGATGCCACCGGGTGGGGGAAGCTCAACGGAGACTACGTTGTTTGTCTTGATATCGACGGACTTCGATGTCGTCTCCTTGACGGCACGCAACCGAGCTGAACCCGTCCCCCGGAACGCGTCGAACCCGGCCTGCTTAAGTTCGTCAACCTTGGAGTTGAAGGTACATACGACCTCGGACTTTGTCAGTCTGCACGTTCCAATATCAATCTGCTGACCATTGTTAGTCACGGTCATGGGTGCATTTCTGGGGTACTCGAGATTCTCGAAGTACGTGCCGAGATCTATCGTGAAGGAGTCACCATTCTTCACATCGGCGTTGGTCGCATCCCATTTGAAGTCGAGGCGGGCGTACTGACCAACGGTCAACTGGCCCGGCCAATCAGCGTTCTGGTTATTGGTCCGGGTAAGTGTCAAATCACTGACCACAATATTCGGATTGTTAGCTGCACGCGCCGGAGTCATTACTCCAACGAGCGACAGCAACATCGAAAGCATTGCGATAGTTGCCATTACAAGGCGACCCTGATGTCGGTTGCGTGAAACCGATCGGGTTGACCCAGTCATGCATCCTCCTGAATATGATAGGCCAAACGTCTACTCTTGCCGCGCCCCACGCCTGTACACAGGAATCTGGCGGAGCACGCGCGTGATTACTTCAGTGCTAGGCGTACAGAATAACACGTAGAGTCAATCTCCCTAAAGAGAATGTGCGTTCTTTGCACCTTCTTCACAACGTAACCCGGATCAGGTACGCGATGGCATGCGGGCATGCAACATTCACTGCTTGTTGAATTTACCTGTGTTTTTTGAGTGCTTATCCGGTATCAAGCAAGCGTGTCATTCCGTGACGTGTGTGCAATCCCACCATAACCAGCGTTTGCGGTGCTCGGCCGTATGTCAAGTCCCGGGGTTTTGTTGAGGTTGTTTTATCTGGCGTTGGTGGTTGCTGGTTGGTGGTTGCTGGTTCGTGGTGGTTGGTGGTGGTTGGTGGTCTGCTTGCCGATGTCCTCGAGGTCGATGGTGTCGGTGGTGTCGGTGGTGGTGCAGTTGGTGTCGTCTTGTGGTGGTGGGGTGTAGGCCTGCTCGTGCTGGATCGGAGTGTGCATGCCGATGGCGCAGTGAGGACGGACTGTGTTGAACCAGTGCACCCACTGGGCGGTAGCGAACTCGACGTCATCAATGCCCTCCCAGGGGCCATAGGAGTCGGGGTAGTGACGGTTGCGGATCAATTCCGCCTTGTACAGGGAGTTCATCAGGGCCTCGGCCAGCGCGAAGCCGAAAGGAGGTCGCCCTTCGATCCGACAGAGGCGACGGCGTCGGCCTCGGATAGGGCTTGCCCGTAACGTATCGCCCGGTACTGCACCCCCGGTCGGAGTGGTGGATCAGGCCGGTCAGGTCGGCTCCTTCGCGCTGGCGCTGCCAGTCCCCATGTTCAGGGCGCCCCTGGGACAGGCCGGTGTACAGGCTGGTGGAGGTCTGCCAGCCGATGATCCGACGGGAGTAGACGTCAGCGGGCGAAGGCCACATAGACCCAGTCGGACAGGGTTCGTACGTAGGTGATGTCCGCACTCCCACAGCTCATTGGGCCTGAAAACTGAGAAGTGCCTCTTGACCAGGTCTGCGGGGCACTGCTCCTTGAGTGCGCTGCCGTGGTACGCGGTGATTTGGCGCGGCGGATGCCGTGCAGACCCATGGCACGCATCAGACGCTCCACGGTGCAGCGGGCCACATGCTCCAGGCCGTGCCGGACGGAGGCCTCGGGCCGGTTCAGCATCGTATGCATCTTGCGGGCGTCCAGAACGCAGTAGTTGTTCTCCTGAACCTTCTTGATCTCGGCCTTCAGAGCCTCATCGCGTCTACTCCTTGCTGATCGGGGACGACTCTTGGCTGCGTAGTAGGTACTCGGGGCGATCTTGACGTCGGCGCTGGTCAGCGCCTGGCAGATCGGCTCGACCCCAAATTCCTCCTTGCGGGAGTCGATGTACTGACAGATCAGCAGGATGGGAGCTCACACTCCGCGGCGAAATAGGCCGACGCACTCCTCAAGATCGCATTCGCCCGCCGCAGCTCCCGATTCTCGGCCTCCAGCCCCCGAATCCGCTCGGCATCGGATGTGGTGGTTCCCGGCCGGGCGCCTATATCGATCTCAGCCTTCTTAACCCAGGTGCGTAGCGCCTCAGGGTGGCCGCCCAGTTCATCGGCGATCCTGCGGATCGCCCCCTTGGACCGCTCGGGGTCCCTACGAGCCTCCACAGCCATCCTGGTAGCCCGCTCCCGCAACTCCTCCGGATACTTCCTTGATGCACTCATGACAGTAATCCTTCCGTGTAATCACTGCCTCCATCAAACCCGGGACGATTCAGCTCTCCACGCCGACACGAAAGTGACCACAAAAGGCAAGGGCGACTGCGCATCACGCAGTCGCCCTTGCCATCCGGATGTATCCGTCAGAACTCACCGTGCAGCCCAGGCCCTATCAGAACCGTAGTACTACAGGCACCTGACCACATCTCTATACTTCCCGACGTCGAACCCAAAGCACCAAACCTCCAGCAACAATCGCCACCACGGCCATTGCACCCGGAGCGCGCAGGTCCGCGCCCGTCAACGGCAAAGACTTCTTTGCCTTCTTTGGCGCCGAAGAAGGCGTACTCTTCGACGGCGGAGGCGGAGTGTTCTCCGTGTAAGTATTCGTGAAGCTCAACTCCACCACCTTATCCTTCTCCTCGATACCCACCTTCTGCGCAGCGGGAACCTTCACCGTGTAGCCACTCAACTG
>NZ_RQSN01000023.1:0-5771 GCF_003957265.1 Actinobaculum sp. 352
GTGTTTGCCGCCGTCCTTGTTGGTTTTCATGGTTGGCACTGTTGTCTCTGCATCATCGTCGCAGTGTTTGCCCGTCGGCGAATACTAACGGTCGATGAGCCAGGGGAATGATCCACGAGACGGCGAGAACCCGGGGTTGTTGGCACCGGGCCTGTGCCGAGCATTCTTTGTGCCATCACGGCCGTGCTGGTTCGGTATCTCGGTGCTACGCTCGGCCACCGTTTCAATGCCTGAGCGGGTCGGCGCGGCGGGATTTGGCTTCCGTGCCAGCTCAAACACGGGCCCGGGGCCGGGTATGAGTGTGGCAGAGGTGACCACCACCGGGCCTATAGGCCCGTGACTCCACACGCCTGCCGGGTGCCTGTCGTGCTTGTCGGGCGCCTGCAGGGCGCTGTCGGGTTTGTCTGGTGGGCCAAGACAACAACCAGGAATGCGTCTAAACACAATACCCACAGACAACACGCATACGCCTGAGGGCCAGAACCCCACAAGACAACAACTCCTTGCGGGTTCTGGCCCTCAGACCAACCGAGAACGTGGTGGCAGTGTCCTACTCTCCCACACCCTGCCGAGTGCAGTACCATCGGCGCTGGCAGGCTTAGCTTCCGGGTTCGGAATGGGACCGGGCGTTTCCCTACCGCTATGACCACCACCACAAACAACACGGGCACCCACACCCAACCACCAAGCCCCTCACACGAGTGGCCTGCTTGGCGTGGGGATCGTGAATCGTATAGTAGGCGCGAGCACACAAGAAAACATGTGTTATAGGTCATCGGTCATTAGTACCGGTCAGCTCCACCCCTTACAAGGCTTCCACATCCGGCCTATCAACCCCGTCATCTCCGGGGGACCTCCCCCACACCCTCAAGAGAGCATGGATCGAGAACTCATCTTGAAGCGGGCTTCCCGCTTAGATGCTTTCAGCGGTTATCCCTTCCGAACGTAGCCAACCAGCCATGCCCCTGGCGGGACAACTGGCACACCAGCGGTCCGTCCGTCCCGGTCCTCTCGTACTAGGGACAGCCCTTCTCAATTCTCCAACGCGCGCAGCGGATAGGGACCGAACTGTCTCACGACGTTCTGAACCCAGCTCGCGTACCGCTTTAATGGGCGAACAGCCCAACCCTTGGGACCTACTCCAGCCCCAGGATGCGACGAGCCGACATCGAGGTGCCAAACCATGCCGTCGATATGAACTCTTGGGCAAGATCAGCCTGTTATCCCCGGGGTACCTTTTATCCGTTGAGCGACGGCGCTTCCACAAGCCACCGCCGGATCACTAGTTCCGACTTTCGTCCCTGCTCGACCCGTCAGTCTCACAGTCAAGCCCCCTTGTGCACTTACACTCACCACCTGATTGCCAACCAGGCTGAGGGAACCTTTGAGCGCCTCCGTTACCCTTTAGGAGGCAACCGCCCCAGTTAAACTACCCACCAGGCACTGTCCCGGGCCCGGATCACGGACCACAGTTAGATGCGCGCTACGACCAGAGTGGTATTTCACCAACGACTCCACCACCACTAGCGTGACAGCTTCACAGCCTCCCACCTATCCTACACAAACCGCACCACACACCAATACCAAGCTATAGTAAAGGTCCCGGGGTCTTTCCGTCCTGCTGCGCGAAACGAGCATCTTTACTCGTACTGCAATTTCACCGAGCTCGTGGTCGAGACAGCGGAGAAGTCGTTACGCCATTCGTGCAGGTCGGAACTTACCCGACAAGGAATTTCGCTACCTTAGGATGGTTATAGTTACCACCGCCGTTTACTGGGGCTTAACTTCCTAGCGTCACCCCCCACACAGAGGAGCTAACCAGTCCGCTTAACCTTCCAGCACCGGGCAGGCGTCAGTCCGTATACATCGCCTTACGGCTTCGCACGGACCTGTGTTTTTGATAAACAGTCGCTTCTCCCTCTTCTCTGCGACCCACACCCCTCCACCCCGCACGGGGATGTCAAGACACGGGCCCCCCTTCTCCCGAAGTTACGGGGGCATTTTGCCGAGTTCCTTAACCACGATTCACTCGCACGCCTCGGTATACTCTACCTGACCACCTGTGTCGGTTTCGGGTACGGGCGGCTCAAACCTCGCGTCGATGCTTTTCTCGGCAGCACAGGATCACCCCATATCCACCCCACAACGGGATGCCATCATCAGGCCTCAGTCACATGCCCCCCGGATTTACCAAAGGAACGACCCACACCCTTAAACATGCCAAGCCATAAGGCACGCGGGACTACCACTCTGCGTCACACCTGTTAACACGCTTGCAGAAGCAGGCTCGGACCCCACGCCATCACACACACCCGCCCCGAAAGACGACCGCGCGATCCGGGATGGTTAGCATCACCCACACCCACATGGACGGTTCTTCGCCGGTACCAGAATATCAACTGGTCACCCATCGACTACGCCTGTCGGCCTCGCCTTAGGACCCGACTAACCCAGGGCGGAACAACCTAGCCCTGGAACCCTTAGTCAATCAGCGGACGGGATTCCCACCCGTCTCTCGTTACTCATGCCTGCATTCTCACTCCCACGCAGTCCACCACACGGTCACCCGGCAGCTTCACCCCACGCAGAACGCTCCCCTACCACACCCAACCCCTCAACCCACCCCAAGGCAGGCCCGGGAACACGCTGGGCATCCGCGGCTTCGGTGGTGTGCTTAAGCCCCGCTACATTATCGGCGCAGAACCACTCGACCAGTGAGCTATTACGCACTCTTTCAAGGATGGCTGCTTCTAAGCCAACCTCCTGGCTGTCACAGCAACCCCACATCCTTTCCCACTTAGCACACACTTCGGGACCTTAACCGACGATCTGGGCTGTTTCCCTCTCGACAACGAAGCTTATCCCCCGCCGTCTCACTGCCACGCTCAACCCTTGCAGCATTCGGAGTTTGGCTGACCTCAGTAACCCTGTCAGGCCCATCAGCCACCCAGTCGCTCTACCTCCACAAGGAACCACGCAACGCTGTACCTAAATACATTTCGGGGAGAACCAGCTATCACGGAGTTTGATTGGCCTTTCACCCCTACCCACAACTCATCCCCCAGGTTTTCAACCCTGGTGGGTTCGGGCCTCCACACGCTCTTACACGAGCTTCACCCTGGCCATGGGTAGATCACCCCGCTTCGGGTCTAGAACACGCGACTCACGCCCTCTTCAGACTCGCTTTCGCTACGACTACCCCACACGGGTTAACCTCGCCACGCATCACTAACTCGCAGGCTCATTCTTCAAAAGGCACGCCATCACCCCCACAAAAAAGGGCTCTGACGGATTGTAGGCGCCCGGTTTCAGGCACTATTTCACTCCCCTCCCGGGGTACTTTTCACCATTCCCTCACGGTACTATCCACTATCGGTCACCAGGAGTATTCAGCCATGACAAGTGGTCTTGCCAGATTCACACGAGATTCCACGAGCCCCGTGCTACTCGGGAACGCAACCAACACGCAACACCAGGATTTCACCTACGGGGCTCTCACCCTCTCCGGCAGGCCTTCCCAGACCCTTCGACTACCCCAGCATCAACACGCAGCCCCCCGTCGGAGGAACAACAGCCACGCCCCACAACCCCGCACGCGCAACGCCCGACGACTCTCACACACGCACAGTTTAGGCCACCATCCGCTTTCGCTCACCACTACTCACGGAATATCTCTTCCTACGGGTACTAAGATGTTTCACTTCCCCGCGTACCCATCCGCGCCCTATACATTCAGACACGAACGACCAGGCACAACCCCGGCCAGGTTACCCCATTCGGACACCCTCGGATCAACACCCGCTCGCCGACTCCCCGAGGCATATCGCAGGCCGCAACGTCCTTCCTCGGCCCCTGGTACCCAGGCATCCACCGAACGCCCATAAACACCTACAACACTTTCAAGATACTCGCACCCACTATACAATTCACAACCACCACACCAACACCACACCCACCCCCACACAAGAAGGCAGACACGGGCAGCAAAGGCATAACACCCAAGAGCCTGACAGTGCGCCTGGCCAACAAAACAACAGCACCCCAACACCCACACCCACAAACAAGCATGAGCACACCAGGGCACTCCCTAGAAAGGAGGTGATCCAGCCGCACCTTCCGGTACGGCTACCTTGTTACGACTTCGTCCCAATCGCCAACCCCACCTTCGACCGCTCCCCCCACCAAAAAAGCAGTTAGGCCACGAGCTTCGGGTGTTGCCAACTTTCGTGACGTGACGGGCGGTGTGTACAAGGCCCGAGAACGTATTCACCGCGGCGTTGCTGATCCGCGATTACTAGCGACTCCGACTTCACGTAGTCGAGTTGCAGACTACGATCCGAACTGAGACCAGCTTTAAGAGATTCGCTCCACCTCACGATATCGCAACCCTCTGTACCGGCCATTGTAGCATGCGTGAAGCCCAAGACATAAGGGGCATGATGATTTGACGTCATCCCCACCTTCCTCCGAGTTAACCCCGGCAGTCTCCCGTGAGTCCCCAACCAAATGCTGGCAACACGAGACAAGGGTTGCGCTCGTTGCGGGACTTAACCCAACATCTCACGACACGAGCTGACGACAACCATGCACCACCTGCACGCCAGTCCAAAGACCCGCACATCTCTGCACGATCCCGACGCATGTCAAGCCTTGGTAAGGTTCTTCGCGTTGCATCGAATTAATCCGCATGCTCCGCCGCTTGTGCGGGCCCCCGTCAATTCCTTTGAGTTTTAGCCTTGCGGCCGTACTCCCCAGGCGGGGCACTTAATGCGTTAGCTACGGCGCAGAACCCACAAACAAGCCCCACACCTAGTGCCCAACGTTTACAGCATGGACTACCAGGGTATCTAATCCTGTTCGCTCCCCATGCTTTCGCTCCTCAGCGTCAGTAACGGCCCAGTGACCTGCCTTCGCCATCGGTGTTCCTCCCGATATCTGCGCATTCCACCGCTACACCGGGAATTCCAGCCACCCCTACCGCACTCCAGCCTGCCCGTACCCACTGCACGCGCGAAGTTAAGCCCCGCGTTTTCACAGCAGACGCAACAAACCGCCTACGAGCCCTTTACGCCCAATAATTCCGGACAACGCTCGCGCCCTACGTATTACCGCGGCTGCTGGCACGTAGTTAGCCGGCGCTTCTTCTACAGGTACCCTCAACCACCCAAACGAGCAGCCTTGTCCCCTGCCGAAAGAGGTTTACAACCCGAAAGCCTTCATCCCCCACGCGGCGTCGCTGCATCAGGCTTGCGCCCATTGTGCAATATCCCCCACTGCTGCCTCCCGTAGGAGTCTGGGCCGTATCTCAGTCCCAATGTGGCCGGTCACCCTCTCAGGCCGGCTACCCGTCGACGCCTTGGTAGGCCATCACCCCACCAACAAGCTGATAGGCCGCGAGCCCATCCCCCACCAGAAAAACCCTTTCCCCCCAGCACCATGCGACACCAAGGGAATACCCGGTATTAGACCCCGTTTCCAAAGCTTATCCCGAAGAAGAGGGCAGGTTACTCACGTATTACTCACCCGTTCGCCACTAACCCACCCCAACCAAAAAGCCAGAATGAGCCCGTTCGACTTGCATGTGTTAAGCACGCCGCCAGCGTTCGTCCTGAGCCAGGATCAAACTCTCCACAAAAAACAAAAAGAGAGCCAAACCCAACCCAACAAAAACAGCAACCAACCACCCACCACAACAGCAGACAGCCAGCCACCAAACAAAAAACAAAAACCAGACACACTATCAAGCACCCAAACACCACACCCACACCCCA
>NZ_RQSN01000024.1:0-4913 GCF_003957265.1 Actinobaculum sp. 352
TGTGGTGTGTGCACCGCTCGCGTGGGCGTGTTGGCTGGACCGTGGGACCAGGACTGCTGCGGATCAGGTCCGATGTCTATTAGTGGCGAAATACTCGAGATAACTTTGGCGAGGGAGACATAGCGATGAGTATTGAGTTTGATCGTGAGGCGGTGGGGGTTGCTGCGAACGAGAACTGGCGTGATGCGGATACGTTTGGTGCGATTTCTGCGTTGATTGAGGCCACGGATGTTGATGAGTGCGTGTCTGACACGCCTTCTGGTGTGGGTCCGAAGACGAAACAGATGCCTGGCAGGGTTGTGGCGTTTAAGCGGATGATGCGTGATGTGGTGGCTGAGTTTTCTGATGCGTGTGCGATTTTGGGGTCGGGCACGGATGATGCGGTGGCGAATTTTGATGAGACGGAGTCTACGGAGTCGCAGTCGTATTTGGATCTTGAAGCGCGTATGAGTGGCGAGGAGAACGAGTGATGGCTGGGTTTACCTTTGAAGTGCCGCAGGATACGTCAGGGGCGTGCTATGTTGCGGCGAATCGGTTTGGGCGGGCTGGTAACGAGGTTAATGCGACGCAGGTCGGAGCAGCGTCGTCGTCTGGTGTTGCGGGCTGGGCCGGTGAGGCTGCCGATGCGTATATGGATCAGATTGAGGGTTTGCATTCTAAGACGATGACCTTGTATGACGTGTTGCTTGACGCGGCGACGGCGTTGCGGTCGTATGGGGATGCGGTGTTGGAAGCGATTGCGGATGTTGGCCGGGTGCAGAGTGACTATGACGCGGCAAAGGAGACGTATGAGCGTGAGCTAGGTTTGGTGGAGGCGAAGCAGACGGAGTTGAATTCTAATCCGGAGACGGCTTATTCGCAGGCGGCGGTGGACGCGATGCGTGAGCGGTGTGAGTCGGAGTGGGAGGCGGAGCAGTCGGGCTTGCAGGAGAGGTATCGGGGTGTGTTGGAGGTTTTGGATGAGGCGGCGTCTACGGCGATGACGGCGTTGGCTGCGGCCCAGGACAAGATTGTGGATCCGAAAATGCCTTCTGGTTCGCGTGATGAGGTGGCGTTGAATGTGTTCGGTGATCTGCCGTATGTCTCGGGTGAGGCGGCCTGGGACCTTGCGCAAACCGATGCGCATAGGATGTCGAAGTACATCTTGGATGAGAAGGTGACGGCGGAGGAGGTTGCCGAGTTCAACGAGAAGTACGGCGACAAGCTCTCCGATCCCTTCGTCGCCAACGCGTTGATGCAGTACGTTACTCCGGAGGACCTAGTGAAGTTCTCGGTGCGTGCGGGTGTCGTGCGCGATGTTGATGATGAGGTCCTCGACGATGTGTTGCGGGGGACCGGTGCCGCGGTGGTGTTGGGTAGTGGTGGGATGAACCTGGAAGGTGGCAATGCTGAGCGGCAGGCGTTATTGGAGATCGTGCGGCCCGGGCTGAAGAACTATTCCGGCCAAACGCTGGACGAACAGACCGATGCTTTCCTTCAGGCAATGGAGAAAACGGGGCGGACGGCGTTTAACACGCAGGATATTAGCAGTCGGAGTCTGTTCACCAAGCCGGTAGATGGGTACACCGTCATGTCACAGTTGATGGGAGAGGCAGGGCGCGATAATCCGAATTTGGCGTTGGGTCCGGCCTTCTTCGAGGCGACTTCTGGTGAGGGCCTGTCTGTTGCTGAGGATATAGTTCTCTGGGACTCACAGACGTTGACGTGGGCGACGCACAGTGGCTACAGCGATACGGTGTCCTTGTTCGGCCTGGACAAGTCTATGTGTGACCCGTTGCATGCCTTGTATACGTTGATGGACCGCCCGGAGGCTTTCGATGCCGATAGTGCGACTCCTGTACTAGCGGACTTGGAGGAGGGCCGGTTACGCGTGGTGCAGAGTTTCCTTGTCTCAGACACCCCTGAGGGTATGGATGTCAACCATGACGGAGTAGTGGATGCCAAGGACGAGCCGAAGAATATGACTCGGTATCTCACTGGCGGACGAGTGAGTGGCGAATATTGCGGTTTCCAAGACGAAGGCGAACAGTTTGGCCAGGTCATTCAGCAGGCGACCTTTAAGGAGCCGGGTCTGGATCGGGATGTAGTTGGCGACGAAGCCTGGGAAGCGCGCCGTCAGCTTAATCGGGATGCGACAGAGATCGCGACGCAGTTCATGTGCGGCTATCAGGATGGAATGGATGCTCATGCGGGTGACTATGTTGATGGGCAGAATGAGTTTGGCCACAACAACTCGGCATTGCGCTCTTGGTCAGGGGTGATTCTAGCGCCACACGTTCAGGGTATTGCCTTGGCGCTTAAGTTCCCTGGGGGAGAACTCAATGGGGCTCAGGTTTTTGGTGACGATTTTGTTGTAGCTTTCGATGAGAAAACACTCACTAAGCTGCACGGTGCAAATGGAATGCTGCGTGATCTGGGTTTTGATACTCCGGTGCGTAACGACAACGGGACGCCCAATGATCTTACGGACGATTATTGGGAAGGCGGCAGGGCACCGGCAATTGACAATCTAATCGTTGCTTCCGGCATGTGCTACGACGAACAGTTGGACGCGGCCTTCTCTGGAGAAGGTAATAACTTGCCGTCAGCCGTTGTTGATCGGTGGACTCCCATGTTCGAGACCTTGTTTACGGCGCCGGAAGATGCCAATGACCAGCAGGAGGCGGTCTACAAAGAACTCAACGCCCGATGGAACGGACTTCTCGAGAAAGGGTTGGGTGCTATCCCGTTCGGCCCGCTCATCAAGAGTGAGTGGGTGGAGTACTTCATTGACCAGGGTAAGGCGAATGGTGTGGCACCCGTTCTGGACTCATTCTTGTCCGATGATAAAGGAGAGGACGGTGAAAAGGCGGAGGCGGTTAGCGGCGCACAGGGATTCATGCGTGAGAGGCTGTATCGGTCGATGATCGCGCACGGGTCGTTTGACGATGTGGCGAAGACTCCTGCGGAGTACCACACCGACAATCCGTTAGAGGAGGAAGAGATTTTCTTTAACCTCGAGGACGGGTCAATCCTGTCGTTCGACGAGATGGAGCCTGAACAAAGGGAGGCGTTTAGAGCCTATTTCCGGTGGCTAGGCACCGAAACGGGGGACTACTACGCCGCTGTGGATTCGATCCAGTCTTCAATGGCAACAGCTGACTATCAACACGACAATAACTATGCCAAGACGGGAGAGGATCGGGATAACTAATGCTTGGGAGACCGAGGATCTTCTGCAGGAATGTGATCGCGTTTGTGGGCGCGGCGACCTTGGCTGTGTTGTTGGCGGCGTGTGGGGTGTATCGTCCGGAGGTTGCGGATGTGACGCCGTTGGTGCCGTCGACGTTTGTGGCGGTGGAGGAAGAGGTGGCGGATATTGTGGAGATGGATGTGCCGGAGGGGTGGGTGTTGCAGCGGAAGGGAAACGATATGTTTCCGGTTGTGATTGTTTCGCCGGATGGGTCGACGGATCAGCAGGTTGCGACGATTCATATTAGTCTCAAACTGCCGAGTGTTATGTGGCCGTATTATGCGGTGGATGAGGATACGTTTGATTTGGACAAGGTTGTCCTGCCGACGATTCGTGAACGTATGAGAGATCACGCGTATACAGATGTTCAGCTATTGCCCGCGCGGTTTGTTGATGGCAATCCGGCTCGCGGCTACACCTACGTTCAGACGGATGAGGAGACGGGTTCTCCGCAGCGTCGGGAGTATTGGGAGGTTGGTCGGCATGATGGGAGGTGGTCGATTTCGATTGTCTCGGACCGTGGTCAGACGGAGTTGCCGCCGGAGTTGGATGGGATCTTGGATACCGTCACGTGGAGGGGGCCGTAGATGCTCTGGTTGGGTGTATCAGTGGAGTGTAGGTGCGTGATGCCGCAGCGAGCGAAGGGATGGTGGTCGTGATGGTGGGTGTGCGTTCGCGTCGCGTGGCGGCCGTGGTTCTGGCGGTGTGTGGGTTGGCCGTGTCACTGGTTGGGTGTGCGCCGAGTGTGCCTTCAGGTGGGCAGCCGACGGTTTCGGCGTCGGCGACGTTTGCGGCGGGAGACGAGGCTGGGGATGTGATGGATGCGGATGCGCCGCGGGGGTGGACGGTGATTCCGCGCGATCCGGATCCGGGGATGGATTATTTGGCGTCGGAGGATGGGAGCCGGGGTTTTACTGCGGCGTCGATCAGGGCGACGCGTATTCCGCCAAATGTGTTGTTTGAGGCCGTGGGGTCTTCTGATGAACCGGGCATGTATAACCTGGATCAGTTTGCGATGGGGTGGCGGCGTGAGATTGAGTACCATGGCGATCGGCGTGAGATTTCTGAGGTTCAGAAGCGTGTGATTGGTGGGAGTGAGGCGCGGGGGTATTCGTATGTGGAGACTGCTGGCAAGAATGGTGACATGTATTACGAGGTGTGGTTGGTGGGGCGGCATGATGGGTTGTGGCGGATCACGTTGACGTCGGCTCCGGGGCAGACCAGCCTGCCGGATGGGCTCGCCGACGAGTTCCTGGACTCGATCACCTGGACCACGCCCGCGACCGCGCCGACGGCATCCGCAAGCTCATCATAATGAACGCCTGAGCGCCTTGTAATGCGGCGGCAAGCCTGCTAAAGCGGAGGCGCCAAGCTCTGCTTTTATGTGCATGCGCGGGCGAGTCGCTGGTCTGCCCTGCCAGGAGGCGAGAGCTTGTCGAGTTTTTTGTGTAAGCGGGTTGTTGTTTACAGGTAGGGGGGATTGTTGGGGGTTTGGTTGGTGTCTGGGTTGCTTCGCGGGTGTGGGGCTGGGAAGGGTGTTGGTTATGGCAAGGTTATAGTGAGCAGTTCATGGCTGATGCGGTTGTGCTGGTTGAGTCAGGGATCAGTCGGGGTATGTGTGCGTTGATCTGGGGATCTCTCGGTCCTTGCTGCAAGAATGGATCACGGAGGCTTGCTTGGA
>NZ_RQSN01000025.1:0-3895 GCF_003957265.1 Actinobaculum sp. 352
CTACATGCGAACGGCATGGCCTTCACCGATGACCTCTTCAATCTCAACCGGCCCGCGCTCCGCCTCCACATGCGGTATGCAATCGAGGATGACGACCTCGCCGCGATGCTCGAGGCCTGCCAGATCGACTAACCACTAACCAAATAAGCGCCCCGGCCCTTGCGGGCCGGGGCAGAAAGGAACTTTCTATCATGTTTGACGACTACGACGACGGCCTCGACATTGGATTCTGCAGCGGCTGCGGTGCATGGCTCGACACTGCCGAGTGGCTATACTGCCAGACCTGCATCGACGAGGACGAGGAGATCTAGGCATGGGACGGTACACATGGACTGAGCCGACAGATTACGAGCAGGAGTGGGGTGTGGTCCTCGCGGCTGACGCGCCGGACGGCGCACGCCTGACTGCCACAGGCCGGGCATTTAGTCAGTCGATGCATCGCGGATCGCCTCGAGGTCAGGATCATCATCCTCGCCGCCAGCTGGCACCGGATCGACGCGGTCGGGGTCTGCGATTGAGGTGAGCAGGGAGAGGACGGCGGCGGTTGCGCCGACGCCGAGCGCGCCTGCCCAGTCGAGTCCCCAGATGACCGTGCCAGCCGTCAACACGGCGAGCATGGACTGTGCGAATGTCTTGACGGCCCGCTCGGCCGCTCCGGTCCAGAAGGTTTTACGTGAGTATCGCATGGGCATGTTGCCTTCCTGTTAGTAGTTTCCGGCGAGCCAGTGTTGGACCGCCGTGATCGTGTAGGTGCCGGCCTGTCCGTCGATCATCCGCGAGTACAGGTTCCGGGCTTTCATGGAGCGTTGCACGGCCTTCCATGATTCGACGCCGAACGAACCGTCGACCGCGTGCGTGTATGTTTTCTGGTCCCGTAGCCATCCCTGCCACGATTTCGACGTCTCCGTGCCGAAGGAGCCGTCGACGGCGCGCGTGTACCGCTTCTCGCGCGCGAGCGCCCGCTGTAGGGCTTTGACGGTTTCCGGGCCGAAGTGGCCGTCGATCCGGCCCGTGTACCAGCGATGCCTGCCCGTCTTCGTTGTCGCCGCGGCGGTAGCGGCCGTGGCTGCAGCCGCAGCCGCCGTATAAACCCGCTGGCCGTGGTAGACCTCGGCCCAGCCCAGATAGGTTGAGTGTCGGGGCTGGTAGTTGGCAATCCTGATGACCTGAATCCCGGATGAGCCGTCTTCGCCGGATGTGGAGATCGCGCGGCCGCCGCCGATGGACAGGGCCACATGCCCCGCCGGGACACCCTGCAACCGCCAGAAGACGGGCACGCCGACTGGCGGGGTCGTGTCCATGTGAATCGTCCCGGCCTTTTTCGAGGCTTCGTAGGCGAGCATGGCGGTCCTGTAAGCGGCCGGGTACCCGTAGGCGGTGCGGACGAAGCGTTCACACATGCCCGCGTACTGGCGTTTGCCGATCATGGATTGTGCCCAGTCCACGGCCTGAGCTGGTGTGCGTGCCACGAGAGACTCTCCTTCACTGGTGGTATCGCGGTTGGTAGATGCAGTGAGGGCCGCCCAATCGGACGGCCCACCATAGAAAATATTCAGGTCTAACGCGGCGTCCCATCCGGGAACCCCGCCAGCCGAGGAGTACTGCCATATTGCAGGTCGGCCCCAGTAGGGCACGTCGGTGGGCTGCTCATAGGATTTCCAGCCCACCGGGGCACTGTATGGGTACCGTGCGTACCAGAGCGGATAACCTGCCTGTTGGACTCGGCGCAGGGACGGGTGCGCAAGCAGGGTTGCCCGGTACGTGTAGAAAACGGGTCTGCGGCCGAGCGCGGCCTCCACGAGACGCATCCATTCCAACACCCAGTCTGCGTTGCCGAGATTATTCCCGGATGCTTCCTCCCAGTCGAGCACAAGCAGTGCGTCAGACGGAGCAAGAGCGGCCTGGCGGATAAAGTTCGCGGCCTCTTGAGCAGCGGTACCGGCGCGGCCGCGCTCCCGTGCATAGTGGTAGACGCCGGTGCGCTTCGCCCCAGCAAGCATGGATTTCCAACCGTCAATCACCAGCGAAGTGCCGCCGGTGGCCTTCGTGATCACAAAATCCACGCCGGGTATTGTCTTTTGCGGCCATCCGGCTTGGTAACGGGCGTGAACATCCACGCCATGCAGAATGCTTGTCATGATAGGTTTCCTTCCTCGTCGTCGGTTTCGTCCACACCATTTGGGTTGTCAACGGCTGATGTCTTGTGTTCCTTCCCGTCGCTGACAGCGGCCAGCGACGCGACAGGCCGGGCAGGTGGTGGCGGCGGCAACTGGCGCCGAATATGCTGTTCGAGCGTGGCAACATGGTCTTG
This sequence comes from Actinobaculum sp. 352, assembly GCF_003957265.1. Taxonomy (NCBI): domain Bacteria; kingdom Bacillati; phylum Actinomycetota; class Actinomycetes; order Actinomycetales; family Actinomycetaceae; genus Actinobaculum; species Actinobaculum sp. 352. Next base: position 2,312 of record NZ_RQSN01000025.1, read on the forward strand.
CCATATCCGGTTCTGGCGTGCCATCACATACTCGGAATCCCGCGCACTGGCGAGCTCTTTACGGAGTTCCCCGAACCGTTGATCCATCGAGTCCATGCGTTCCTGTATCTTGTCCGCGCGGCGTTCTGCCCGGTCCGCCTGCTCCTGCAGTTCGTTGACGGTAGTTGACAGGACAGATAGCTCGTGTGATGCAGTAGCGTTCCGGCGCTGAACCAGTCCGGTTATTCCGGCGGTGACCGCGCCGCCGATCATGGCGACCATGGCGACAATCACGGCGGAATCGATGAGTGGTGACATTATCACGTCATCCCTTCCTCGTTAGCCCATTGTGATTGGCATGGCCATGACGGCGAGTTTGTTGACGTCGGTTGCGCCGGAGAACGTAACCTTTGAGACCTTCCCCGTCGCGCCGCCAAAGTTGACAGCGAGGATGACTTTCGGATCAACGCCGGCGGGAATGCGGGCCATAGAGAACACGTTCTGCGTCTGCATCTCCGCGTTGTCTTCCCATCGGGCCGTGGTCGGGCTGGAGTTATCCATGATGAGAATGCGCAGTCCAGCGATGCCAGACACGGCGGCGTCGGCCATGCCGAACGCAATCACGACGCGGTCATATGGACGTGCAGGGAGTTTCGACGTGATGAGCGCGGACTGAGAACCTGAAGTGCGCTGATATACGCCACCGGAGAACGAGTCGAAGGTCGTCTCAACTTCGTTGACGGGGGATAGTGCGTACACTCCGCCTGTGTCTGCGCCGTCGGACCGGTAGATGATGCCGCCAATATCAAAATATGCGGGGCGCCCCGTCGAGATTGGCGCACCGGCGGCGATGGCCGTGGCAAGGATGCCGCGTGCCGTAGCAATATCGGACGCGGGGGTGATGATTCCGGCGGTGTCGGCCATCGTTTCGATGGATGCGATGATGCCGTCTGTCGGGTCGGGTAGGGTGGCACCCGTCCAGTGTTGGTGTGACAACGTGATTCCCTTCGGTTAGGCGATGGTCCAGAGTGCGGGGACGGCCGGTGGTGTCCAGTCGGCTTGTGACGTGTGCGCTATCACGCACCGGTAGACGGTGCCCTGGTAGGTGACGAGTGTGCCGGTCGTGTACGCGGTGCCGACGGCCCATGTCGGGTAGGTGTCTGCCGCGCCCGGTTGTGCTAGGGCGGTGTTACGCCAGCCGAGCGGGTACACGTCGGGTCCTGCCGTGTGTGGGGAGAGCCATGCCCCGGAGATGTTCTCCCACGTGATGCCGTCGATCACTACTTTTTCGCCGGGGCCGACTGCGCCCGTGGTGGGAATGTCCGCCAGTTGGCGGGCGGGTTGTGTTTCCACGGCGGCAGCGTACTGCGCCGCGAGCGTTTCGGCTTGCTGTGCGGCGGTGGCGAGGAGGAGCCGTCGTTGCTGCTCTCGCAGCACGGCGGCATAGAAATCCCCCCAATCCGCCTCACTAATGCCTACTAGGTCTAGATCGACAGCCATAACCATTCCCCTCTCTTCGTTGGTTGGTTATGCGGTGACGTATTGGGCGGAAAACTCGCAGCCCGGAGAGTTGAGCGTGGTCCCGGAGTCTTGGAACAGCATGAG
>NZ_RQSN01000026.1:0-3679 GCF_003957265.1 Actinobaculum sp. 352
GGGAGGCTATCGTTCCTCTTCACTAGTAGCGGGCACTTCTGATCGTGGTGCCGCCGTGAGGCCAGGTCGTGGTGTGGCAGTGAGGTCATGGTGGGTCGGGTTGGGGTTATGGGGTGGTGGTTGGTGTGGGTGTGGCGTTGGCGGGTTGCGGGTAGGGGACTTCGGTCCAGGGGGTGGGGTTGTCGCGGTCGCGTTTGTCTTGCATTTCGATGGTGGTCAGTTCGAAGTCGCCGCGGACTTGGTAGAACAGCCAGCCTTCTCCGGACTCGCCCGGTTCCAGGTAGCGGACTTCGGCAAGGTAGTCGTCACCCCTGTAGTCGACGGTGTCAATGTAGTATGGTTCGACGACTTTACGTCCCTCGGTGTAACCATCGAGGCGTTGCCCGAGTTGAGTGTAGGCGTTGGCTCGTTCTCCGGTGTTGGTGACGCGGAGTTTGATGCCGAGGAACCGGTTGTCTTCGACTGTTAGTTCGACGGGTGGGTCGTAGGTGGTCAAGTACTCGGTGACATCAGGCTTGTACTCCAAGACTTCCACGCTCCAGTCCCCGATCTGCGTCACCCCAGACGTCGGCGAGACCGTCGGTTCCGGCATGGTCGGCGTAGATGCGGGGGCGGGGCTAGTCGTGCCGCTACTGGTCGCCGTTGTTGGTGTGGTGTGGTTGCGTCCGGCGATCATGATACCGGCGATCACGACGGCGATGACGATGAGGGTGCCGAGGAGTGTCCAGGCCCAGCCGGGCAGACCCTGCCGGGCAGCGTGTGAAGTCGCCGTGTTCGGTAGGTCATTCGTCGTACCCGATGTGTTGGTCGCGTGTGACTGGCGACCCTGACTAGTGGAGTGTGGGAGTTGTGGTCCGGTCGGTGGTGTGGTCATGAGGTCTCCGCTCTACTTGAATGCTGTGGGTTGTTGTGCTTCTTTGATTGTGTCAGATCACGATGTGGGCCGCATTCTCCACAGTGATTTGAGAGTCGTGAAAGCGGCGTGACGGGCCCGTGACCTGCACAAACATGGTGGTGTGCATGTTGAGGGCAAGAAATATGCTTCCGTATCCGCTGGACAAGACAACGATGAGCCGTTAGAGTCTGTTGCGTCACAGATGATTGTGGTCCGGGTGCGGGCGGCTCACCGAGTATTGGCTCCGACTGGGACACGAGGGGAGAGGGGACAGCAGATGGCGAGTCGGGAGCAGCGTGACACGTTGGCGGAGATCGCCACGTTCGACCCGAACGAGGCCCGACACCTCCAGCACATTTACGGGAAGGTGAGTGAGGGTTTTGAGCAGTTGCGGGGCACGATTGCTCGGCGGATGAATCCGGATGATTTAGGGATTCGTGGCGCGGCGGGCGAAGCGTTTCGCAGCTCAATGGAGGGTATCCGGAAACGGATGGGCCAGCATGCCGACGACATTCGGGCGATGAGTAAGTCGGCGGAGGTGATTGCGGATGTGACGGAGGTAGCTCGGCAGGCGCATGAAGAAATCAGTGCGGATACGACGTCGTCGGATGCGGCGTATGTGGCGCAGTCGGGTGCGCTTAATGGTGTTGCGACGGTGAATCCGGGTGTGGATGTGACGGGGCAGTTGGAGCATGTCCATCAGGCGTATGAGGCTCGTGATAGTGGGTATGAGGAGAAGGCTGCGCGGATGGTGGATTATGTGGGTGAGGAGGTGGATCGTGCGATTCGCATGCTCCCCAGGAGTGAGAAGGCGGCTCCACGCTCGTATGTGACCTACACGCCGCCGTCGTCTGGTGTGGATGTGTCGGTGACGGGCCTGCCGAGCGATGGTGGGGCGTCGTATGCGGCGGCGTTGGCGGAGGGCCGCCCGACCGACACGGACCCAGACGTGTCGGATGGTGGTGGGTCTGTTGTTCCGTCGGTGGGTGCGATTGCTGCTGGTGTGGGCGTGCCGGCTAGTGCGGCGTGGATGTTTTCCTGGTATGCGGGTGAGCGTGTCGAGGGCATGGTGGGTACTCCACAAGGCAGGATGATTCGGGCTGATTCGGCGGAGGCACGCTACCTGTATGGTCCGGGTGAAGGTAATCTGATGGACCGGGTCCGGGAAGCCGGACGCCTCTCGTTCCAGGACAACAACAACCCCACAGGCAGTGCTGCTGGTGCTGCCGGTGCGGCGGGTGCGGCTGCTGGTGCGGCTGGGCTGGCCCGTGGAGCGGGTGTGCGGTTGAGTAACGCCCAACAGATGGGTATGCGCCCCACCCGTATCCCCCTCTCCGGCCAACCCCAACAAGGAACCGGCACTGGAACCCGTGGAACCGGCGTTCGTGGTGGTCAAGCACAGCAAACTGGTGCCCGCGGCACCAGTGCACGGGGCGGCCAGGCCGCTGGTGGTCGTGGGGCTGCCGGCAACCGTGGCGCCGGGACGGGTGTTCGTGGCGGTCAGGCGCAGCAGGCTGGCGGTCGTGGGACCGGTGCCCGTGGGTCTGGTGTTCGTGGTGTGAATCAGCAGGCCACTGGCCGTGGCGCGGGTGGTGTCCGTGGTGGCCAGGTGCAGCAGGCTGGCGCCCGTGGTGCGGGCATGCGTGGTGCTGGTCGTAAGAAGAGGGATGAGCGGGAGCGGAAGTGGAGTCCGGAGGTGTGGTGTGCTTTGCGTGGTCGGGAGGTTCCGGATCCGCAGGAAGAGGAACGTCGCAAGGAGGAAGCGCTCAAGCGGTTGGATGCGGTGTGGTTGAGCCGGCATGGTGCGGAGAGTGTGCGCGAGCGTGAGCGGCGTGAGGCTGAGGAGGCTACCCGTCGTGAAATGTTCTCCCGCCCCCTCCTGTACTGGCGGCCGCCCCGCGAAGACGGACAACAACAATGACACCGGCAGGTAGTAGTCACGGCTCCCGGTGCCCGCGGGCATGTGTGCCCGTCGGCCCGGTTAGGCTGTTGGTCGATCCGGCCGTGCCGGGACGGCCGCCATGAGTATGTGGGTCTATGTGGGTCTGCGGCATGTGGCGCGTTCGCCGGGATCTGGAAGCAGGTGGCGGTCGGACCACGTGCGGGAAGTCCAGGGATGTACTTCGGGCCGTCGAGTACGGTGTGTGCCGCCGCCGTGAGCGTGCTGGGTCGATTGTTGGGCCAGTCCCCCTAGGCGGGTTGGTCCGATGTCTATTAGTGGCGAAATACTCGAGATAACTTTGGCGAGGGAGACATAACGATGAGTATCGAGTTTGATCGTGAGGCGGTGGGGGTTGCTGCGAACGAGAACTGGCATGATGCGGATGTGTTTGGTGCGATTTCTGCGTTGATTGAGGCCACGGATGTTGATGAGTGCGTGTCTGACACGCCTTCTGGTGTGGGTCCGAAGACGAAACAGATGCCTGGCAGGGTTGTGGCGTTTAAGCGGATGATGCGTGATGTGGTGGCTGAGTTTTCTGATGCGTGTGCGATTTTGGGGTCGGGCACGGATGGTGCGGTAGCGAATTTTGATGAGACGGAGTCTACGGAGTCGCAGTCGTATTTGGATCTTGAAGCGCGTATGAGTGGCGAGGAGAACGAGTGATGGCTGGGTTTACCTTTGAAGTGCCGCAGGATACGTCAGGGGCGTGCTATGTTGCGGCGAATCGGTTTGGGCGGGCTGGTAACGAGGTTAATGCGACGCAGGTCGGAGCAGCGTCGTCGTCTGGTGTTGCGGGCTGGGCCGGTGAGGCTGCCGATGCGTATATGGATCAGATTGAGGGA
>NZ_RQSN01000027.1:0-2880 GCF_003957265.1 Actinobaculum sp. 352
GGGAGGCTATCGTTCCTCTTCACTAGTAGCGGGCACTTCTGATCGTGGTGCCGCCGTGAGGCCAGGTCGTGGTGTGGCAGTGAGGTCATGGTGGGTCGGGTTGGGGTTATGGGGTGGTGGTTGGTGTTGATGTCGTCTCTGTTGGTGCGGGGAAGGGGACACTGGTCCATGGTGTCTTGTTGTTCGGGTCGCGGCGGTCTTGCATTTCGATGTCGGTCAGTTCGAAGTCGCCGCGAACTTCGTAGAACAGCCAGCCTTCCCCAGACTCACCAGGTTCCAGGTAGCGGACATCTGAAAGGTAGTCGTCTCCGCGGTAACTGACTCCAACATCAAGATAGTACGGTTCGTATAGTTTATGTCCGTTGGTGTATCCGTCGAGGCGTTCTCCGAGCTCAGTGAAGGCGTTGGCCCTGTCTCCGGTGTTGGTGACGCGGAGTTTGATGCCCAGGAACCGGTGGCCCTCGATCGTGATCTTTACGGGTGGGTCGTAAGTGGTCAAATACTCGGTGACATCTGGCTTGTACTCTACAACTTCCACGCTCCAGTCCCCGATCTGCGTAGCCCCGGAGGTGGGCGAGACCGTGGTGGGTTCCGGCGTGGCCGTGCTTGGCGTAGGTACTGGGCGTGTCGTGTGGTCACTGGTCGCCGGTGTGGGTGTGGCGTGGTTGCGTCCAGCGATCATGATCCCGGCGACCACCACCGCGATGACGATCAGGGCACCGACGAGTACCCAGGCCCACCCGGGCAGACCCCGTTGAGAAGCAGTCACAGCGGTAGTGCCCTGAGTGGGGCTGGGTGGGTTGCTGTGTGGGGCTGGTGTTTGCGTGTCGTGCGAGTAGTGACTGGGGTGAGGTGGCTGTGGTCCGAACGGTGGCGTGGTCATGAGGGTTCTCCTGTCTGGTCTGCTGGTCGTGGTATTGATTGTTGCAGGTTTATCCGCATTATGCAGGCCTTGAGTGTGAGCAGGCTCGGGACATTTCTACTCTACCGGTTGTCGTTGAGATCAGGGGAGGGCGGGTTTGTCAAGTCTATGGTGTGGGCATTGATACCCATAGCGGACGGGGAGGGATGGGTTGTAGGGTCGCGAATAGAAATTGTCACCGGCTGTGGGCAGTGGTGGCAGCCAAGCCAAATGAACCAAGCATCGTCGGCGAGGAGATTGGAGACGATTATGGCGAGCAGGGAACAGCGCAGACGCCTAGAGGATATTGCCGCATTCGACCCGAACCAAGCCTTCAAATTGTCGCGAAGGCTTGGCAAGATCAGTGAGGGTTTTGAGGGGTTGCGGGGTACGATTGGTGAGCGGATGAATCCGGATGATTTAGGGATTCGTGGCGCGGCGGGTGAAGCGTTTCTGAGCTCAATGGACGGTATCCGGCAACGGATGGGCCAGCACGCCGACGACATTCGGGCGATGAGTAAGTCGGCGGAGGTGATTGCGGATGTGACGGAGGTAGCTCGGCAGGCGCATGAAGAAATCAGTGCGGATACGACGTCGTCGGATGCGGCGTATGTGGCGCAGTCGGGTGCGCTTAATGGTGTTGCGACGGTGAATCCGGGTGTGGATGTGACGGGGCAGCTGCAGCATGCTCATCAGGCGTATGAGGCTCGCGATAGTGGGTATGAGGAGCGGGCTGGGCGGATGGTGGATTATGTGGGTGAGGAGGTGGATCGTGCGATTCGTATGCTGCCCCGCTCGGAGAAGGCGGCTCCACGGTCCTATGTCACCTACGCGCCACCGTTGTCTGGTGTGGATTCGTCGGTGACGGGCCTGCCGTCCGATGGTGGCGCGTCGTATGCTGCGGCGTTGGCGGAGGGCCGCCCGGCCGACACGGACATGGATGTGGATGTGTCGGATGGTGGTGGGTCTGTTGTTCCGTCGGTGGGTGCGATTGCTGCTGGTGTGGGTGTTTCTGGGAGTTTGGCGTGGATGTTTTCGTGGTATGCGGGTGAGCGTGTGGAGGGCATGGTGGGTACCCCACAAGGCAGGATGATCCGAGCTGATTCGGCGGAGGCACGCTACTTGTATGGTCCGGGTGGAGGGGATTTGATGGACCGGGTCCGGGAAGCCGGACGCCTCTCCTTCCAAGACAACAACCCCACAGGTGGTGCGGCGGGTGCGGCTGCGGGTGCTGCTGGTGCGGCGGGGTTGGCTCGTGGTGCGGCATCTGGTGTGCGGTGGAGTAATGCGCAGCAGATGGGGATGCGTCCCACCCGTATCCCCTTATCAGGCCAACCCCAACAAGGCACCGTGTCAAGCCCCGGGTTTTGTGGAGGCTGTTTTATCTGGCGTCGGCGGTTGCCGGCTGGGGTTGGTTGATGGTGTTGGTGTCGTCTTGTGGTGGTGGGGTGTAGGCCTGCTCGTGCTCGATCGGAGTGTGCATGTCGATGGCGCAGTGAGGACGGGTTGTGTTGTACCAGTGCACCCACTGGGCGGTAGCGAACTCGACATCATCAATACCCTGCCAGGGGCCATAGGAGTCGGGGTAGTGACGGTTGCGGATCAATTCAGCCTTGTACAGGGAATTCAGGGCCTCGGCCAACGCGTTATCGTAGGAGTCGCCCTTCGACCCCACAGAGGCCACAGCATCGGCCTCGGACAGGGCCTGCCCGTAACGGATTGCCCGGTACTGCACACCCCGGCCGCGTGTGATGAATCAGCCCCTTCAGGTCCGCGCCCTCGCGCCTGCGCTGCCAGATCCCCATCTTCAGAGCGTCCAGGGCCAGGTCAGTGTACGGGCTCGTGGAGGTCTGCCAGCCGATGATCCGACGGGAGTAGACGTCAGCGGGCGAAGGCCACATAGACCCAGTCGGACAGGGTTCGTACGTAGGTGATGTCCGCCACCCACAACTCGTTCGGCCTGAACGCGCTAAAGTGCC
>NZ_RQSN01000028.1:0-2585 GCF_003957265.1 Actinobaculum sp. 352
TCGATCACGACGACGGTGGACACGTATGGGCACTTGTCCCAGGACGCGTGGGCCGGTGCGGCGGAAGCCATGGAGGCCGCGATTGCACCGGCCGTGCCACTCATCGAATAGTAGGCATGAAAAGCCGGCCCTATCCTCCCGCATGGAAGGATAGGGCCGGAATAGTCAGGGGAAGGGCAGGTTAGTCGGTCGCGGTGTCCTCGGCCAGCTCGACGCCGTCGCCGCCACCTATGACCAGTACATGGCGGCGCCGCTGCCAGGTCTCGGGAGCTTGACGGGTTAATGGACAGATTGTGGGTCTAATACTTTGGGTTTGGGTTGGTGTGGTGGGTGAAAGTGGTGGTTGTTGAGGTCTGGGGGTTTAAGGTTTGGCCTTGCTTGACTTTTCCGTGGATATGTACATGGTGTGAAGCCTGTCCATTCCCATGCCCGCTTATGCCCTATCTGCTGTCGACCGTGCAAGAAGAAAGGCACCACCAGTGCCGGCACGCAACGCTGGTACTGCAAGCAATGCCAGCACAGTTTCACCGCTAGCAGCGATCAGCAAGCACGGAACAAACAGTTCCGAGAGTTCTTAGACTACGTCACCGACACTGCCCCCAAACGCTGCCTGAGCGGCTCGATTCGTACCTGGGACCGTACCCATGCCTGGTGCTGGGATACCCGCCCCATCTGGGGCACAACCGGGCAGGTTTATGACCAGGTCTTCATCGATGGAACCTATATCGGCTACGGCTACTGCCTCCTTGTCGCCTCAACCATCCAAGGCGTGATCGCCTACCAACTATGCAACCGCGAGTCCACAGCCGCCTACGAAGCACTCTTGACCCGTATTCCCGCCCCGATGGTCGTCACCACCGACGGTGGCACAGGCGCCCTAGCAGCCATCAGAGCCTGCTGGCCAACCACACGTATCCAACGCTGCCTCGTCCACATCCAACGCAATATCCGCCGCGTGACCACCACACGCCCCAAAACCGAGCCCCACAAAGCCCTCTACCGCCTGGGACGCGACCTGACCACGATCACCACCCCCGACCACGCCATCACCTGGCAAAAGGGCCTAGCCGCTTTCCATCAGCTCTACGACGACTGGCTAGCTGAGAAAACCTACCGCGACCAAGTCCCAGCCAGCCACATCCCGAGTTTTGCCCGTCATAACAAAAAGTGGTGGTACACCCACAAACACACCCGCACCATCGTCCACTCCCTCGACCGCTATATCAAAGACGGCGTTCTTTTCACCTTCCTCGACCCTGACCTTGACGTATCAGACCCGTTAGCATCAACAACCAACCCACTCGAAGGCGGCATCAACGCACCCCCAAAAAACCTTCCTACACGCCCACCGCGGCTGGAGCCACAACCACATGCTCACCGCCATCGATTACTGGCTCTACACCCGCTCAATAACACCCCAACCACTAGAAAACTTCACCACCAACACCACCAACACCACCACACCCACACCCGAACACGACGGACCAGTCGAGATCGACACCACCATCAACACCCACACACCCTGGGAAGACAACATCTCAATACACAAAGGCTGGGCCGGACACCACCAAAAATAACCCCAACACGCCGACAACAGACCCACATTCTGTCCATTAACCCGTACGGGCTTAAAGCCAGAACCAGCAGAGTGAATTAGGCGGCGTCAGCCGCTAGCTCTTTCTGCAACTCAGCAAGATCACGGTAGCTCTCTTCTAGATAGTAGCTACCATCGCAATACTCACCGAGGCGATGCAGCAGGTCAGGAGAGATCTGGATCCGGTCGTCATATAAGGCGTCCAACAGTGACCGGATAGCGACGGATGGGTCTAGCTCAGCGATCTCATGGATGACGTCCTCCATGTCAGGTTGATAGGAGAGCATGTCATTGAGCAATTGCAGCGGATCCATGTGTCACCTCGTTCCTCAGGTTGGGAACACTCCAGATATATAGAGATTACCTTGTTTCCGCGTTACATACACGAGTAATGACACTCCGTTGACAGTGCCATCACTGCGGTATACGGGTCCTCCTCGGTGTATCAGAGGATTCTCGCGCAGCACGGTTTCTGTGGCATCGCGTATGACCTGCGGTGTCCAGTCAGCAGGGAACTCTGGCCGGTCGTGCGTCCACCCGTAACCTGTCAGGTGTCCGCCGCCGCGTTTATCGCCGTAGAGGATGTGGTTCCATTCTCGGACACGTAGCGGTGGAACGTCGGAGGGCCAGCCGCCCGGGATTTCTGACATGCGTTCGGGTGGGATTTTGAACCGTGACGTATCCGCACCGGGTGGGTGGACGAATGCCATGTCGCGCCTCCACTACTCATACACGCTGGCCTGCAGCGTCCCGTCCGAGCTGGCCCCGGTAGGCAACTTCGGCCATTTCCCGTCCGTGTACTGCTCGGGATGTAATACACGCATCCGCTCCGCAATATCATTCAGACTCGGATTCGGCCCGCCAACAGCCTCCCGGGCCTCCGTATAGAGCGCGTAGTACCGGTCCGGGTCGTACCCTTCCAAGTGGACGGCCCTCCTATCCCACTCGGGCACGATCTCACAGTCACAGTGGTCGTGGAACCGATGGGAGG
>NZ_RQSN01000029.1:0-1952 GCF_003957265.1 Actinobaculum sp. 352
CATAATGGTAGACGCCGGTGCGCTTCGCCCCAGCAAGCATGGATTTCCAACCGTCAATCACCAGCGAAGTGCCGCCGGTGGCCTTCGTGATCGTGAAATCCACATGTGGCACTATTGCGCGGGGCCATCCGGCTTGGTAGCGGGCGTGCACATCCACGCCATGCAGAATGCTTGTCATGCTTGGTCTCCTTCTTCGTCGTCGTCGCTGTCATCATTGGGGATCTCGCCGTTGTCGTCGTGAGCCGGAACTGATGCGAGTCTTGTGCCTCGGTCGGATTGGGCGACAGCAGCCAAGGGCCGTGCCGGGGGTGGTGGCGGTAACTGCAAGTTGATATGCCTCTCGAGTTTGGAGACGTGGTCTTGCCAGATGCCGACCTGCTGGGACAAGGCGAGCTCGTGATCCCGAGCCTCACCGAGCTCGCGGCGCAACCTGGAGAACTTGGCATCCATCTGGTCCAGGCTCTCCCGCAGCCTAGTCGTCCGCGCCTCGGCGTCGCGTACCTGCTCCTGCAGCTCATCCACGGTACGCGCCAACACGGCAAGACTATAGTCAGCGCGGGCGTTACGCCGCTGCACCAACGCCGTAATCCCCGCCGTGGCCACGCCACCGACCATCGCGACCACAGCAACAATCACCGCCGTATCAAACAAAGGAGACGACATCGTGGTTTAGCCTCGCTTCCACCGGGGTGCTAGTGTCTGCACGACTGTCAGCATGCCCTGTTGGACGGATCTGGTGCCGCCAGCGGAGTGATAAAAGTATGTGGCGATGGTGGATCCGGCGGTTATGGGGATCACGGACACGAAATTCATTTGATCCTCAGCGGCCGAGCCCGTCCGATACTTTTGCCCCTCGACCTCGAACTCTGTGAACACCCTGCCGAGGGTTTGCGAGTCGCCGGACACGTTGATGTTGACCTGGACGAGATAGAGACCAGTGGAGGGAACGGTCAGACGGACGTTGTCGGAGGACAGTGCCCACCCTTCGGTTTGCCGGGTGATGGAACCGATGCCGAGGTTCTTCACGACGCCGTTGGGTAGGTTGGTCTGGTAGAGGGTGGCGGTCAGCCCGTGGGGGCGGCCACCGACCATGTCCCACGCAGCACCCTGCTGTGACATCACGTCTAGCGTGACGGTTGCTTGGTTGAACACGAACAATGGGAAGGCGGAGGCGGGTGCGGCGGAGGCGATTTGGTCTGCCTCGGTCTGGTCTGCGACGGGGATCGGGGCGTGCAGGGACGAGGAGAAATCCTCGAGTATGGTTTGCACGTTGACGGGACCGTCAGAATCGGCGGCGGACGTCCCAACCTTCGGGAGGACACGCTTAAACAGGTCGATGATGGGCAATGGGGTCTCCTTTACGCGATGGTCCAGAGTGCGGGGACGGCGGGTGGTGTCCAGTCGGCTTGTGACGTGTGCGCGATGACGCACCGGTAGACGGTGCCCTGGTAGGTGACGAGTGTGCCGGTTGTGTAGGCGACGCCGACTGTCCATGCCGGGTAGGTGTCTGCCGCGCCCGGTTGTGCTAGGGCGGTGTTGCGCCAGCCGAGCGGGTACACGTCAGGTCCTGCCGTGTGTGGGGAGAGCCATGCCCCGGAGATGTTCTCCCACGTGATGCCGTCGATGATGATTTTTTCGCCGGGGCCGACTGCGCCCGTGGTGGGAATGTCCGCCAGTTGGCGGGCGGGTTGTGTTTCCACGGCGGCAGCGTACTGCGCCGCCAATGTTTCGGCTTGCTGTGCGGCGGTGGCAAGGAGGAGCCGTCGTTGCTGCTCTCGCAGCACGGCGGCGTAAAAATCCCCCCAATCCGCCTCACTAATGCCTGCTAGGTCTAGATCGACAGCCATAACCATTCCCCTCTCTTCGTTGGTTGGTTATGCGGTGACGTATTGGGCGGAAAACTCGCAGCCCGGAGAGTTGAGCGTGGTCCCGGAGTCTTGGAACAGCATGAG